>DASWDH010000583.1:0-2836 GCA_036395495.1 Polyangiaceae bacterium | reverse complement strand
TGCAGCGATCGTTTGCATACTTGCGGTCGCGTTCGGCGCCGCAATCGCCGTCTTTTTCGGTGCGCCATTCGCGCAAGCCCTTCTCGCGTCGTTCGCCGGCGCGGTGATGGCCGCTGCGTTGGTGATCCTGGCGCTCGCCTTCGGAGACAAGGCTTTCTTCCCATCACTCGCCCAGTACAAGCCAACCGTCGAACAACTCAGTGAGGAGCTCACATCGATCGCTTCTCCGAACGAGGTTGCCCGTGCCGTCGAGCGCACCGTGCGTCGGTGGCTGCGATGCGACACGATCGAATTCGCGTTTGCTTCGGATCCCGAAAAGATGGACGTTCCGGTGTTGACGACGCAAGAAAGCGGTGCCCACAAAATCTCGATCGATTCTCCTACGAAAGTGGATGCCGGGGGCCTGATCCTCCCCGTGTTGTTCCGTGGTGTGATCTTGGGTAACCTGCGCGTCAGTCAGAAACGCCAGGGTGCGCTGTTCACCAGCGAAGATCTCGATCTTTTGAAGACCATCGCGAACCAGGGAGCCCTGGCCCTCGCACATGCAATTGCGTATGCGGAACTCGAGCGGCGCCGCAAACAGCAGGCGGCCGCGTGGCGTGATGAACGTGAAGCTCTGGTTGAGACGTTATCGGCGGAGATTGCGCACGAGATCAGGTACCCGATCAACTTCTTCCGAACGATCTTCAAGCGGGCATCCGACAACCGGATCTTGGATCAAGAGGACATCGAAATCGGCTGCGAGGAAGTAGACCGCCTCGAACGCCTGGTGTCGGGACTGCGCCGCATGGCCACCCAGCACGTCGAGCGCCGCGTCGTCGATATCGCCGAGCTCTGTAGTCGTGCCGAAGTACTCCTGCGTGATCGAATGGGCGGACATACCATGGCAACGGACTTGGGAGCGGGGGGTGTCATCCGCTGCGACGTCGACAAAGTGACACAGATTTTGGTCAATCTGCTTGCCAACGCACTCGACGCCATCGAGGAGCACGGTGAGGTGGGCGTCCGATGGCGCTCGAGCCCGAGGGGAGGGGAGCTCTCCGTGTGGGATACGGGACCAGGGTTCCACGGAGACCCCTCGCGGTTTTTCGCTCCATGGTATACGACCAAACCCCGAGGCACGGGACTGGGCCTCGCCATCACCCATCGTCTGGTGCGGGCGCATGGGTGGAACATCGAAGCTGGTAGGCGTGACTCGATAACCGTTTTCGTCGTCACGATCCCCGCGGCTGATCTGGTTTCGGGCGTGGATCGCCCCCCGACCGATACGTCCTCGAGCGAAACGCTGCAACTCACCCACGGCAAGAAAGGCGAGGTGGCATGAAAATCCTGGTCGTCGATGACCAGCGCAGTGCGCGACGCGTCCTCAAGCAGATGTTGGCCGATCTCGGCGACGTCGAAATCGTCGAGGCCGGCAGCGTCACCGAGGCCAACGCCGCCATCGAGGCGTCGTCGCCCGATCTTCTGCTGCTCGACATTCGGCTGTCCGAAGATCCCCGCGATCGCGGCGGCCTGGAGGTGCTTCGGGCGGTGCGCGCCACGGGCCGCACGACGCCGGCGGTGATCGTCACCTCTTCGAGCGAGATCGCCGAAATCCGAGAGGCCATGCGCCACGGCGCCCAGGACTACGTCCTCAAGGACGAGCTCTCTCCCGAGATGCTTCTGCCGATCGTGGAGGGCATCCGCGAACGAATGAAGCTGCGCGGCGAGGTCGTCAGGCTGCGCGAGCGTGTCGATAGGTCGTGGGGTATGGCTGCCCTGGTCGGCTCGTCGGCGGCCATGGAGCGCGTGCGCCGGCTCGTTGCACGCGTGGCCGATGCCAACTGCGCCGTGCTGATCCGAGGCGAAACGGGCAGCGGCAAAGAGATGGTCGCGCGCGCTTTGCACGAGATGAGCAGCCGTCGCGATCAGCCTTTCATCGCCGTCAACTGTTCGGCACTTCCGGGAGCACTCATCGAGTCGCTCATCTTCGGACACGAGCGTGGCGCTTTCACCGGCGCCGATCGCCGGGTGCGCGGACAGCTCGAGCTGGCCCGCGGCGGCACGCTCCTGCTCGACGAAATCGCGGAAATGCCCGCCGAGCTGCAAGCCAAGCTTTTGCGCGTGCTCGAAGATCGCCGTTTTCGTCCGCTCGGCGCGGAGTCTGAGCTCCCGGTGCGGGCTCGCATTCTCGCCGCCACCCACGTCGAGCTCGAGCAACGAATCGGCGAAGGACGTTTTCGCGAGGACCTCTACTATCGCCTCAACGTCGTGAGCATCGACATCCCGCCCCTGGCCGAGCGCGGCAACGATTTGACGGAGCTCTTGCTCTCCTTCTGCGCCGATCTTCCGCGAAAAATTCGGTTCACCGATGAGGCGATGGCCTGGCTCTGCCGCCGTCGTTGGTCGGGAAACGTGCGCGAGCTACGCAACGTCGTCGAGCGCATCGCGCTCCTCTCCGAGAGCGATCTCATCGACGTGCCAGTGCTCGAGGAGCTCGTGCGTGAACGCTCGAGGAGCGACTGGAGCGGGGAAATCGATCGCATTGCGCGAACGCTCCTCGCGCTGCCGTCCCATCTAGGCTCGAAGCTCGACGTCATCGAGCGCGCCATCCTCCACCACGCCATCGAGGTCTCTGGTGGCAACAAGAGCGCCGCCGCGCGCATCATCGGGCTCGACCGCAAGGCCCTCGAACGCAAGTGGGAACGTCTCTCCGAGGATCCGACGCCGCCGCCTTCGAGTGGCGATGACAACGACTGAATCTTCTTTCAAGCTAACGATTGTCGTCCATCGCACCGAGCGAGTCTCCCTGCAGTTCCGCGGTGAGCAACACGCCATAGGCGTCGGGGTCTCCCTT
>DASWDH010000582.1:0-10966 GCA_036395495.1 Polyangiaceae bacterium | reverse complement strand
CGTCTTCGCGGGCTCGGTCTTCGAGTTCATCGATGCGGCGGCCTTTGCGAGCGGAGATTTCTTCGACGTCGAAGAGCCGTTCGGACGGTTGTTGTCGCTGTAGCCGTTGGTGTAGGGTCGAACTCTCGCCGTCGCGCCGGTGTAAGCGCTGTTGTCGAACTAACGGCGACCGGTGGGCGTCGCGAGCGTCGCCGCCGCTTCGCCCAACAACTCGGACATCAGCGGCGTGCTGATGTACCGCTCGCCGGTATCGCAGATCATCGTGACGATCAGCTTGCCGGCGGACTCGGGGCGGCGGGCAACGGCGAGGGCGGCTGTGAGCGCCGCGCCGGAAGAGATACCGGCCAAGATTCCTTCTTCTTGGGCGAGCCGCCGCGCGTATTCGAAGGCATCGTCCTCGCTGACCGCGATGACCTCGTCGATCACCGCGCGGTTCAAGACTTTCGGTATGAAGCCCGCGCCGATCCCCTGAATCTTGTGATTGCGAGGTGGTCGGCCCGACAAGACCGCGGCGTTCTCGGGTTCGACGGCGACGATGCGAACGTCCGGCTTTCGTTCCTTCAAAACTTCGCCGACGCCGGTGATCGTGCCTCCGGTTCCGACGCCGGCCACGAAGATCGAGACCTCGCCATTCGTATCGTCCCAGATCTCGACCGCGGTCGTCCTCCGGTGGATCTCCGGATTGGCCGGATTCTCGAACTGCTCGAGTTGAACGGATCCGGGGATGCTTTTGGCGAGCTCGGCCGCGCGCAGCTTGGCATCGCGCATCAGCGTTCCCGGCGTGAGGACGACCTCGGCTTTGAGGTAGCGGAGCAGGGCGACGCGCTCGGCCGACATCGCTTCGGGCATGGTGAGGATGAGCCGGTAGCCCCGCGAAGCGGCCACGAAGGCGAGCGAGATGCCAGTATTGCCGCTCGTCGACTCGACGATGGTCATTCCCGGGCGAAGCGTGCCGCGATGATCGAAGATGCCGAACGTCGCGACGCCGATTCGGTCCTTGACGCTACCGCACGGGTTGCGCGACTCGAGCTTGGCGACGATGCGGGCTTTCAGGCCGGCGGTCACCCGCTGGAGCTCCACCATCGGCGTCCTTCCCACCGTTGCGGCGATGTCTCGAAAGATCATGGCGATGGCTCGTGGGTTAGATCGAATAATCGGGCATGAAGACCCGCACACGTCGAGGGGAGACATGGACCATGTCGCCGGATTTCAGGCCGAGCTCGGCGAAGCGCTCGGCCGTGATCTCGGCGTTGATCAAGACATCCGAATCGACGACCTGCAGTTCGACTTTGGTTCGCGAACCGGTGGGATTCACGTGCAGCACCCTGGCCGCGAGGCCGGTGGATCCATTGCTGTGGAGCTCGATCTCCAAGTCGTGCGGCCGCACGTAAACGTCGGCATCGCGTCCCTCGAGGTGCGGATAGTCGGGATAAGCGAGCTCCATTCCGGGCACGACCGCCTTGCCTTGCTCGACCCGCCCGTGGAACACGTTGACGTTGCCGAGGAAGTCCATCACGAAGGCGTTGGCGGGATGCTCGAAAACTTCGGCGGGTGTACCGGATTGCTCGACCCTGCCGTTGTTCATCACGACCACGTGGTCGGCGACCTCGAACGCCTCTTCTTGGTCGTGGGTGACGAACACGCTGGTGACCTGGATTTCGTCGTGCAGCTTGCGAAGCCAATGCCGAAGCTCCTGCCTCACTTTGGCGTCGAGCGCGCCGAACGGCTCGTCGAGCAACAACACCGAGGGGCGGGCCGCGAGCGCCCGGGCGAGAGCGACGCGTTGTCTCTGACCACCCGACAGCTGGGCGGGATACCGCGGACCGAGGCCTTCGAGACGTATCAGCTTCAAAAGCTCGTGCACCCGCGCGTGCCGCTCCGGCTTGGGGACGCCGCGCACGCGGAGCCCGTAGCCGATGTTCTCCTCGATCGTCATGTGACGGAAGAGGGCGTAGTGCTGGAAGACGAAACCGACTTTGCGATCGCGAGCCGAATACTGGGTGATGTCTTCTTCGTGGTGGAGAATGGTTCCCTGGTCGGCGACCTCGAGGCCGGCGATGATGCGCAGCAACGTCGTCTTGCCCGAGCCGGACGGTCCGAGGAGGGCGAGCAGCGAGCCGCTCTTCACCTCCAGGCTGACGTCCTTAAGAGCTACGAAGTTGCCGAAGCTCTTGGAAACGTTTTTGATCAGGATGCTCATTACTGCGCTCCGCTGCAGTCGACTCGCCGGCGATGGTCAGCGACGGGATTTTGCGTTCGAGCCTCGTTTTGACAATCAGCGTCACGATCGCCACCAGAGTGAGCAGGGATGCCACTGCGAACGATCCGGGCAGATTGTACTCCTGAAATAGTTTTTCGATGCGCAGGGGCATCGTGTCGGTTTGTCCGGCGATGTGTCCGGACACCACGTAGACGGCGCCGAACTCGCCCATCGCTCGCGCGTTGCAGAGGATGATCCCGTAGGCGAGCCCCCACTTCACGTTCGGCACCGTCACGTGCCAGAACATCTGCCAGCCGTTCGCGCCGAGGCTCAGCGCGGCGAGCTCTTCTTCCGGACCGATCGCATCCATGACTGGGATGAGCTCGCGTGCCACGAAAGGAAAGGTAACGAACGACGTGGCCAGGACGAGCCCCGGCGTCGCGAAGATGATCTTGAGGCTCTTGTGCTCCGGCCATATCCCGAAATATTTCTGGACGAAGAAGAGTAGCCCGAAAAGCACGGCGCCGCCGCCGATGGAGACCAGCCCGGGGTTCTTCCAGAAGCCACGTCGCGCCTGGGGGTTGCTCGGTCGAAAAAGGAAGAAGCCGATCACCCAGCAAAAGACGCCCAAAAACGAAATGACGTAGGGCATCACGGCGTAGCCATCGTTTCGCAGGAACGCGCCGAAGTAGCCCTGCAGCCCGAAAATCAGCACGAACATCAGACCCGCCACGACCGGAGACACCGAGAACGGCAGATCGATCAGCGCGGTGAGCAGCGTGCGCCCGGGAAATTGGAACCGCGAGATCGTCCACGCCGCCGTGATGCCGAAGAGCACGTTGGCGACGAGAGCGATGGGAACGACGGTGAGCGTCAGAACGATTGACTGCCGGGTGTCGGGATCGCCGAACAAGTTGCGCCAGTACACCCCGATCCCGTCGGCGAGCGCCTCGACGAAGACATTGACGATCGGAACCACGATCAGCAGGCCGACGACGAGAAGAACGATGCCGGTGAGCGTCCAGCGCACCCACGCCGGATCTTGCTGCGGCGGGCGACGCTTGGCCGCGGCAACCGGAGGGGGCGGTTTCTGCGACAGGGGGACGGCCTCAGCCTGCATAACGCCGGCTCCAACTTTCCAACACGTTGATGAGCACGAGCAACGAAAGCGAGATGACCAGAAGCACGACGGCAATGGCCGTCGCCTCGCCGTAGGCGAACTCTTCCAGCCGCGCCACGATCAGGATCGGCGCAATTTCGGTTTTGTAAGGCATGTTCCCGGACACGAAAACCACCGAGCCGTACTCGCCCACCGAGCGCGCGAAAGCCAGAGCGAATCCGGTGATGAGCGCCGGGTACAGCGTGGGGAGGATCACGGCGCGAAAGGTCTGCCAGCGCGTTGCACCGAGCGATGACGACGCTTCCTCCGCCTCCGCATCGAAATCTTCCAAGACCGGCTGCACGGTTCGCACGACGAACGGTAGCCCCACGAAGATGAGCACCAGAACGATGCCGAGCCGCGTATACGCGGCCTTGATGCCGAGGGGGACGAGGAAACGCCCCAGCCAGCCCTTCTCGACGTACAAGCTGGAGTAGACGAGTCCGCCGACGGCGGTCGGTAAGGCGAGCGGCATGTCGACGAGCGAGTCGATGAGCCGCTTGCCCGGAAACGAGTAGCGAACCAACACCCAGGCAATGAGCGATCCCAGCACCACGTTGACGAGCGCCGCCACGAACGACGTCCCGAACGTCAAGTAGTAAGCGGCTCGCGAGCGCTCCGTCCAGACGGCGCCCCAGAACTCCGCGAACGACAGCGACCCCGCCTTCACGAAGCAGGCCGCGATCGGGACGAGCACGAGCACGCTCAGATAGAAGACGGTGTACCCGAGGCTCAACGAGAACCCCGGCAAAATCTTGCGATTTACGCCGGCCATGCGCAGAGACGACGGTTATTTCTTCGGCTTGTAGATTGCATCGAAGACGCCACCCTCGGCGATGTACTGCTTGTGCGCATCGGGAAAGTCCTTGGCGATGGCGGTAATCGGAAAGAGTTTGATGTCGGGGAAGGCCGCGGCGTGTTTCTTGAGGATCGCTTCGCTGCTCGGCCGGTAGAAGTGCTTGGCGATGATCTCCTGAGCCTCGTCCGTATACAAGTATTTCAAGTACGCTTCGGCAGCTTGCCGGGTGTTCTTGCGGTCCACGTTGCCGTCGACGACGGCGACGTGAGGTTCGGCGCGGATGCTGATGGGCGGGTAAATCAGATCCAGCTCGCCCTTCGCTTCCTCGACTTCCAGGTGCGCTTCGTTCTCCCAAGCCAGGTGGACGTCGCCGATTTTCTTTTGCACGAACGTCGTCGTGGCGCCGCGCGCGCCGGAATCGAGCACGGGGACCTGCTTGTAGAGTTGGGTGACGTATTGGATGGCATCGTCCCGAGAACCTCCCCGCTCGGTCACCGAACCCCATGCGCTGAAGAAGGAGAGATAGCCGTTGCCGGATGTCTTGGGATTGGGCGTGACCACTTCGACGCCCGGCTTGATCAGATCGGGCCAGTCCTTCACCCCCTTGGGATTTCCTTTTCGGACGACGAACACGATCGTGGACGTGTAGGGAAGGGATCGGTTCGGCAATCGGTCGATCCAGTCCGCCTTGATGAGCCCTTTCTTGCTGATCGCGTCGGTGTCCAAGTAGGAAGCCAGTGTGACGACATCTGCTTCGAGCCCGTCGATGACCGCGCGCGCCTGGGTGCTGGAGCCGCCATGCGATTGCTTGATGGAGATCTTGGTGCCCGACTGCTTCTCGTAGCTGGGGGCGAAGTGTTCATTGACGTCGCGCCACAGTTCCCGGGTCGGATCGTAGGAGGCGTTGAGGAGCTCGACTTCTTTGGCGGCCTGCGCGCCGCTACCCTTCTCGCCCGGCTTGCCGCAGCCGAGAAGCGAGAACGCGCCCAGCAGCAAAATCGCAACGTATGCAGTTCGGTTCATCATCGCTAAACCATCGAGTTGCAAGGAGATTGGCAGGTCGAGGACCCCGAGCGCCGCGCGCGGGCAATCGACCGTGCAGTCGTCACTTTAGTAGACCATCCGACACTAAAGTAGCAAATAGTTTTTTACTGGATCCCGCCTTATAGTGTCCTCCGATGGAGAAGCTGCGCGTCGAGGTCTGGTCGGACATCGTTTGTCCGTGGTGCTATCTCGGCAAGCGACGGCTCTCGGGTGCGCTGGCCCTCTTTCCTCGTCGCGAGAATGTGCAAGTCGTCTGGCGCTCGTTCGAGCTCGACCCTTCGGCGCCGGCCATCCTGGACAGCTCCCTTTCCTATGCTGAGCGCCTTGCCAGAAAATACGGCCTGCCTGTCGAGCGGGCCGAGCAAATGACGCGACAGCTGACCAACGTCGCGGCAGCCGAGGGGCTGGAGTACCGCTTCGACCTCATCCGCCGTGGCAACACCTTCAACGCCCACCGGCTCCTGCATCTCGCCGCCCACCGAGGCGCGCAGGATGCGTTGAAGGAAAGGTTTTTTCGCGGCTACATGACGGAAGGGGAGGCGATCGGAGATTCAGACACCTTGATGAGGCTCGCTCCGGAGATCGGATTGGATGCGGATGAGGTACGTCGGGTGTTGTCGACGGATGCTCATGCGTCCGACGTGCGCGCCGATGAGGAGGCGGCCCGAGCGATGGGGATCACCGGAGTTCCGTTTTTCCTGCTGGCCGGACGCTATGGCCTGTCCGGTGCTCAACCCCCGGAGCTCATGCTGCGCGCCCTCACGACCGCGTGGGAGGCACTTCCCGAACCTGCGGCTCGACGGTGATGACGATCGACTTGGAGGCGGGCTGGTTGCTGGCTTCGGCAACGCTGCGCACGGCAACGAGCACGTTGGTTTCGGGGTAATAGGCAGCGGCACAGCCTCGGGCCACCGGGTACGAGACCACCTTGAAGCGTTCGGCTCGCCGTCGTTCGCCCTCGAAATGGCTCACGAGGTCGACCCACTGGCCCTCCTCCAGCCCGCGTCGCTGCATGTCGTCGGGGTGGAGAAAAACAACGCGTCGCCCTTTGGAAATGCCGCGGTAGCGATCGTTCTCGCCATAGATGGTCGTATTGAACTGGTCATGACTGCGAATGGTCGTCAGGAGCAGCTGGCCGTCGGCAAGCTCGTGTCGCGGTATCGGGTGAACGGTAAAACGTGCGCGGCCGGAGGGGGTCGCAAACTTGCCTTCGCGCGGGGCGTTGGGCAGGTAGAACCCGCCGGGTTGACGCACCCTTTGATTGTATGGGGCGAATCCGGGCACGACGTGTTCGATGTGCTCGCGGATACGGTCGTAATTCTGGACGAGACCTTGCCAATCGACGGTGGTGCGGCCGTTCAGCGTGGCGCGCGCCATCTCGGCGACGATGGCCGGCTCGCTGCGCAGCTGCTCGGAAGCCGGCGGCAGAACGCCGCGTGAAGCGTGCACCACGCCGGTCGTGTCTTCGACACTGACGAACTGCTCGCCGGTCGCCTGGACGTCGCGCTCGGTGCGCCCAAGGCACGGCAAGATCAGCGCCTGCTCGCCGGTGACGAGGTGGGAACGATTGAGCTTGGTCGAGACCTGGACCGTCAACTTGCAGCGCTGAAAAGCCTCGGCGGTGTAGTTCGTGTCGGGCGTCGCGGAGAGAAAGTTGCCACCGAGGCCCACGAGCACTTTGACCTTCCCCTCGTGCATGGCCTCGATCGTGCGAACCGTGTCGTAGCCGTGTTTCTCGGGGGGAGAGAAGGCGAACTCCTGGCCGAGTGCGCGCATGAAGGCATCGCTCATTTTTTCCCAGATGCCGACGGTGCGGTCGCCTTGCACGTTGCTGTGACCTCGAACCGGACAGAGCCCCGCCCCGCGGCGGCCGACCTGACCGCGAAGCAAGGCGAAATTGACGATCATTTGGACGTTGCCCACGCCGTTCTTGTGCTGGGTAATGCCCATGGCCCAGCAGCAGATCATCCGCTCGGATGCGATCGCGATGTCCGCCGCTTCGCGAATGAGCTCTCTCGATACGCCGCTCTGGTCGACGATGAGGTCCCACGATTCGTCATCCAGATCTCGGGCGAATGCGTCGAAACCTTCGGTGTGATGCTCGATGAAGTCGCGCGCGAGCACCGACCTGCCGCTGCGCTCGACTTCGAGCATCTGCTTCATGATGCCTTTCAGCAGTGCGACGTCGCCGTTGACCCGCACCGGCAAAAAGAGGCACGCGATGGGAGTTCCCCGGCCGAGCAGGTGAAGCGGTTCCTGCGGGTTCTTGAACCGGATCATCCCCGTTTCGGGAAGCGGGTTCACGCTGACGATCTTGCAGCCATTGCGCGCGGCCTTCTGTAGCTCGGTCAGCATCCGCGGGTGGCACGTTCCCGGGTTCTGACCGATGACGAAGATCGAATCGGCATACGAGAAATCTTCGAGTTTGACGGTCGCCTTACCGATCCCGATCGTTTGCGTGAGCCCGACGCCGCTCGATTCGTGACACATGTTCGAGCAATCGGGCAGATTGTTCGTGCCGAACTGGCGGGCAAAAAGGCCGTAGAGGAAAGCTGCCTCATTGCTGGCGCGTCCCGATGTGTAAAACGATGCTTCGTCGGGTGACGCGAGCGCGTTCAATTCCTGCGCGATGAGGCGGAAGGCATCGTCCCAGGTCAACGGCTCGTAGTGGTCGGCGCCGGGGCGGCGGATCATCGGATGGGTGATGCGTCCCTGCTCTTCGAGCCAGAGGTCGCTCTTTTGCAGCATCTCTTGGATGCCGTGCGTTGCGAAGAACTCCGGATTGGCTCGAAGTTTGGTGGCTTCGCTGGCCACGGCTTTGGCTCCGTTTTCGCAGAATTCGGCGACCTTGCGCTCCCCGTCGGGATCCGGCCACGCGCAGCTCGGGCAATCGAACCCATCCTTTTGATTGACCTTCCGCAGCGTGCGCACGCTGCGGGAGGCTCCCATCTGACCCAAACCGTACCGCGCCGTTTCGTAGACCGAAGTGAGTCCGGCTGCTGTTTCGTGCCGCTTGACGTGCCGCGCACCTTCTTGCTCGAGGGGCGGCTCTGCGCCGGAAACGCCCTGCGCGAAGTGCGCCTCGGACGTCGACGGTTTGCCAGTGTCCATCTGTCCCGGCGCGCTGTTCTCGTCGTACGGATGCTTGTGCACGGTCTTCTTTCGACGCTCGAGTCTAGGGCTTTTCGTCATTTCGCACGCGCGTCTTTCGACCGGTGCACGAGGAGCCACGTAAGTATGCTTACCTCGGAAACGGCGCGAAAAGCGTGTTAGCACCCGTGCGCGGAGCTGATCGCGCTACTCTCGCCTTACGGATCGCGACTGTGAGAGAGGGCGACGCCTTTTTCAATTTCTACAACCACGATTTCGTGCGTGTCGCCGCCGCCGTGCCGGCCGTGCGAGCGGCGGATCCCCAGTACAACGCGGCACGAACGACGGAGCTGCTGGAGGAAGCTGCGCGTCAGAAGGCGATCCTCGCCGTCTTTCCGGAGCTCGGTCTCGCGGGGTACTCCTGCGAGGACCTTTTCCATCAACGCCCTTTGCTCGACGCGTGTCGGGCAGCGCTCGAGTCGGTGCGTGCTGCCTCCAAGCGGTTCCCCACCGTGACGGTCGTCGGCGTACCGCTCGCGATCGATCACCGGCTCTACAACTGCGCCGTCGTGCTGCACCGCGGGAATATCCTCGGCGTCATCCCCAAAACCTACTTGCCGAATTACCGCGAGTTCTACGAGACGAGACAATTCACGGGCGGAGACGTCGCTCAGCGCGAGAGCATCGACTTAGGAGATCAGCGAGAGGTTCCCTTCGGCAGCCGTCTTTTGTTTCGTGCCGACCAGCAGCCACTCTTCACGTTTCACGTGGAGATCTGTGAAGACGTCTGGGTTCCCATCCCGCCGTCTTCGCACGCGGCTCTCGCCGGGGCGACCGTGCTTCTCAATCTATCCGCTTCCAACGTTACGATCGCCAAGGCGGAGTACCGGCATCTTTTGGTGGCCAGCCAATCTTCGCGCTGCCTCGCAGCTTATGTCTACACCGCTGCGGGCCCCGGCGAGTCGACGACCGATCTGGCTTGGGACGGTCACGCAATCGTGTACGAGAACGGCGCGTTGCTGGCCGAATCGCGGCGCTTCGAAGCGACGCCTCAGCTCGTTTGCGCGGAGATCGACCTCGAGCGACTCTCGCAAGAAAGGATGCGGCAAAACAGCTTCGGCGATTCGATGGGTCGCGCCCG
The DNA here is from genome assembly GCA_036395495.1 of Polyangiaceae bacterium. GTDB lineage: Bacteria > Myxococcota_A > Polyangia > Polyangiales > Polyangiaceae > DASWDH01. The sequence goes on along the minus strand of DASWDH010000582.1, from coordinate 1,533 downwards.
AAGCGAGCTGGCCCGCTTTCGCTCCATTCGTTTTTCGCTCGAGCTACCCCGCGAAGATCGCCTGCTCCCCGCGCGCAGCTGGGAACGATTCCCGTACGTGCCGGCGGACCCCTCCAAGCGTGACCAACGATGTGCCGAGGTTTATCAAATCCAGGTGCAGGGGCTCGCCAAGCGTCTCGAGTCTTCGGGTATCGAGCGGGTCGCGATCGGGGTCTCGGGCGGGCTCGACTCGACGCATGCGCTTCTGGTCTGCGCGCAGGCGATGGATCGGCTCGGGCTGCCGCGACGTAACATTCTCGCTTATACGATGCCGGGTTTCGCGACGAGCGAGCGCACGCTCGAGCAGGCGCGTGCGCTGATGCAAGCCGTCGGCTGCGACGCGCACGAGATCGATATCCGTGCATCGTGCCTGCAGATGCTCGCGGACATCGGCCATCCTTACGCGGGCGGCGAGAGAGTGTACGACGTTACCTTCGAAAATGTGCAGGCGGGGGAACGCACGAGCCATCTTTTTCGTCTCGCGAATCTGCACGGCGCGATGGTGGTGGGCACCAGCGATCTCAGCGAGCTCGCCTTGGGCTTCTGCACCTACGGCGTGGGAGACCACATGTCGCACTACGCGGTCAGCGCGAGCGTTCCCAAGACGCTCATCCGCCACGTGATTCGCTGGGTGTCCGATACACAGCGGTTCGGACAGGACACCAGCCAGATCCTGGATTGCATCCTCTCGACCCGGATCAGCCCGGAGCTCGTGCCCGGCGATGCGATGGGCGAGCAACCGGAGCAGGGGAGCGAGGCGATGATCGGCCCTTACGAGCTGCAGGACTTCCACCTTTATTACACGGTTCGCTTTGGCTATGCGGCGCCGAAAGTAGCGTTCCTCGCGTGGTGCGCGTGGCACGATCGTGCCCTCGGCGCGTGGCCCGACACGCCGGTGGAGCTGCGACACGAGTACGGTATCGGCGAAATCAAACGGCACCTGGCCGTGTTCCTCCGACGTTTTTTCGGCCAGAGCCAGTTCAAACGCAGCTGCATTCCGAATGCGCCGAAGGTCGGCTCGGGCGGCTCGCTCTCTCCGCGCGGAGATTGGCGGGCGCCGAGCGACGGCGAGGATACGGCGTGGATGGCCGAGCTCGATGGCATCCCCGACGACGAATGACGTTCGTCGGTTTTCGCTCTCGAGGCGTCAGCGCTTCGAACGACGGTAGGCGGTGGCGAGCGAATCGGCGTACTCGTTCCAGCGATGGCCCGAGTGCGCGGCGATCCACCGGAGCTGGAGCTCGGGTCGCCCCTGCAAGATTTCGTAGAGCTCCTGCACGAGCTCGAGGTTCTTGATTTCGCCGCCTTTTCGGCGCCAACCGCGCAATTTCCAGCCGGCCGCCCACTGGGTGACGGTGTTCACACACAGCTGACTGTCGGTGTAGAGCACGGCCGAAGTGCCCCGCGGCACGAGCGCACATCCCGCGATGAGAGCCGTCAGCTCCATGCGATTGTTGGTGGTGTGCGGCTCGTTTCCCCAACGCTCCTGAAGAA
>DASWDH010000581.1:0-7452 GCA_036395495.1 Polyangiaceae bacterium | reverse complement strand
CCTATCCGTACGTTTGGATGGGGGTGCCGGTCTTGAAGACGGACTGGCATCAATTCGAGATCCTCGCGAACCTCATGACCGGCACGGTCCGCATGGGCGTCGATGGCCACGAATTTCCCGTGTACAAGGACACGAAGCTCGCCGGGCGCAGGAAAGGTCCGATTGGGCTTCAGATCCACGCCGGCTTCTCGGAGGTTCAGTACACCGACCTCGCCGTCGAGGTGAACCCCAAAGAGGATCGACTGCTGACCACGTCGGGGCCACCTACAGCGCCCAAATGACCACCTGACGGACCCTATTCTTAAAACGAAGGTGCTGTCGGATGCTTCGAGCTATTGCATTCCTTCCCACATGAGGAGGAACGCGCCGATGCCGTGCGGATCGTTGTCGGACACGCCGTGGTGGTAGTAAGTGCCCACCAAGTCGGTCGACGCGTTGAGGCCCTCGCAGATCGTTTTGATCGTCGTGCGGTTGTTGGCGTCTTTCGTCAGCTTGAGGTCGATGATGCCCCGCAGGCCCTTCTTCGCAACGGCAGCGTACGTCGCGTCGACGAGCTGGTGCTTGTACGCCCACCAGATGCCGTAGCTGTACATGGACGAGCAGGACGTCTCGAGCCAGTTTTCTGCGTCGGTGCCCCGGTCGACGACCTGGAACCACAGACCGGTCTTCGCGTCCTGATACTTGGCGAGCGCGATGACCAGATCGCGGAGCGTTTTTTCGACGTCGGCTCGGCCGGGCGCGTCGGCGGGCAATGCTTCCAAGCTCATCACCGAAGCCATGACGAACCATCCCATGGCTCGACCCCAGCTGATCTTGTTGGTGTTGCTGGGCGGTATCGCGAATCCCCCACCGGTGCCGTCGTACGCGTGCCAGAGCAGACCGGTGTCCGGGTTGCGCAGATGCTTGGCCGTGTTGACGAGGTTGGTGACCATCATCGGATACGTCGACGTATCGTGGAACACCGTTCCGTAGCGAGATAGGAACGATAGAGACATGAACACCCCGTCTCCCCAGAGCTGCTGGGTCTTGCTCGGCGAGTGCCAGAACACGCCGTCGGTCTTGGGGTAGTTGTCGAAGTGCCTGCGCGTGCGGTCGGCGCCGGTCTTGAAGGCGCCGTCCTGCATCGCCTCGTAGGCATTGTTGAGCGTGGTCATGTGCATGACGCTATCGAGGCTGCCCACGCTGTCGCCGGCATAGCCGCGCGCCGCACCGACGACGGTATTGAGATACTTCGGATCCTTGAGGCGCTTGTAGAGCAGGTAGATGCCGTGCAGCGCCAAGCCGTCGACGTAGCCTGCGCCGAATCCTCGGGCGGCGATCCTGGTGTCAGCTACGGCCTTGCCCCAGTCGAACGGCTCTTGCGATGCTGGACCGGGCTCCGGGATCACTCCACCGTCGGTGGGCGGCGCGCCTGCCGAGCCGCTGTCGGGGTTCTCGCCGCCCCCGGAACCGGCGCTTCCGCTGCTGCCACCCGTTTCTATTCCTGCTGTTCCACCGCTTCCGCCCGTCTCCGATGTTCCGCCGCCCCCCGTTGCCGTGGCACTGGTGCCTCCGGCGCCCCCCTGGGTTCCGGTTTGCGTGCCGGCCCCGCTCGCGGGGCTCGTGTCATCACCGCTGCAACTTGCCGTGAGAACCACGCACAGACCGAGAAGTGTGAAGACTCTCATCCCGAAACCTCCGCTACCGAGCTCCGTGCTCTATGACGTCAACAAGTGCCTCGGGCTCCGGGGAAGAGCCCACAAAACGTGCCCCGGCAACGGCAGCGAAGCGGAAGTAGTGCTAGGCAAATCGAAGATTGCCGAGGCAAACTGCACATATGGCATTCCTTCGCCAGGCTTGGTTCGGCGGTGCTTACGGCCTGGGCATGTAGCGAAGCGCGTGCATCTTCATCCTCGTCTCGTCGCTATTTCTCGTGGTCGCCTGCGGTAACGGGGTGATGTCGGACGGGCCGACTCGGCCTTCGAGCACGGGAAGCTCGGGAGGCGCGCCAAGCGGCGCGACCACTGGCACCGAGGCTGGAGGTATCGGCGGCGCAGATGGCGTCGGCTCTACGACGGGCGTCGGTGGCACGGGCGTGGGCGACCGCGTTCATCCCTTCGAAGCCGGTGTGCTCGATCTCATCCACTCATGACTTCGACCGTCGCTCTTCGTTGCGGCGCTGGAGTGCCGTTTCGAGCGTGGCGCCCACCCAACGGTTCGCGAGTCGCACCATCGCATAACTCGTCCGAAGCAGGGTGAAGTGGATCCGGCGTACGGCCTTGGCCGGCGCGGCAATCGGCGGGATCTGCTCGAGCAAAGCGTAGGGGCGCATCGTGAATTCTTCCTGAATTTCCTGCACGGCCGAGGCTCCTTTGTCGATCGACTCTTCGACGAGGGCGCGATAGCCGAGGAGCCGGTCGCGCGGCGCGGGCGGCGTGCCATCGGGCGAGGACCGTGGGTCGTCGGTGGGGCACGACGCTTGCTCGCACGCGTCGCCGCACCACACTTTCAGGCGAGCGTACACCGCAGGATGGCGCGCCAAATGGATGTGAGCCACGCCGGGAAACACGGCGACCTGATCAGTAGGAAGATCGATGCGAAGACCGGGATGGGTGGCGCTGCCGATGCGGACCAGCGCGTCGCCGAACAACTGACCCAAGAGGTGGGTCTCGTCGCCGATCAACGTACCGGCAACCCAATAATGTCGAAGCCCCGGTCTCAACGGTACTTGCAGAGGGCGAGCGGCGTCGAACGCATCGAGATCTCGCTCCTTCCAATCCTCGTCGCGCAGACTGCCGTGGCGCAGGTCTTTGACTCCGCTGCTTCTCAGCTTCGCGAGTGATGCGGTCAACTTGACGACCGGATTGGGAATCGCCGTGAGTGCGACGGAGACGAGGTGACCGGCCTTCTCGAGGGGTGAGCCTAGATGAGGCGTGCCGAGATAGATCGCGCGGCGCGCAAGCTCGATCCAGCGAAGCCCGAGCTCATCGGCGTAATGGCACGCGCTCCGAATCACGAGCCCACCCATGCTGTGGCCGACCAAGGTGAGCTCGAAGGGTGCGACCGGATGCGCTCGAATCAGTTGCTCGAGCAAGAGCGCAAGGTCGCGCCCATTCTCGGAAACGTGTCGCCCGGTGTTGTAGCGAACGTAGTACGCCGTAAAACCAAGGTCCCGCTCCAGCTGGGAGCCGTAGGAGACCGATGGATCGTCGAGGTACGACCAGCATGCCTCGGTGCATGCCATCCCATGAACGAAAACCACGATTTTCGGTGTCGCGGCCGGGCGGGCGGCGCCGAGCGCCTCGCGGCTCAATGGGAGGGGACGTCCGCGATCGTGAAGGGCCATCGGAATGGCCAAGGTGTTCCCGCGTCGCTCGAGGTAGTCCCCGATCACCGCATTGAGCGCCGCCTCGGTCGCATCGCCCCAATCGGAGCTCGGCTTGTCGATCTTCGGCATGCAGCCACAACATAGCATGCAGCGCTTGCACGACACGCCCGGCCCCCCGATAGGTCATGCATCGGCCGGTGATTGCGCGCGATAGGGGGCGGTGAGCAGAACGAGCGTGCCGAGCAATGCGGCCATCATCGTGCCCACCAGGACTGCTATTTTGGCAACGGCTGAGTCGACACCCGGCAAAAATGCACGATCCGCCATCAACAGTGCGACGGTGTCGGCCACGCCACACAGGCACGCGGCCCCGATGAACTGGTGCGGCGTGACGTCCTCGGGTGCCAACGCGAAGCGTAGCTTGATGGCGACCCACGATGTCAGCAATACGCCGAGCGGCTTGCCGATGACGAGTCCCACGATGATGCCGGTCAGAATTCGGTAAGCGCCTGGCTGGGAGAGATCGACGGCGAGACGGACGCCGGTTGCCGAGAAGGCGAAGAGCGGCAGCACGACGTAAGCACTCCAGGGTGCCAACGCCAGCTCGATGCGATCCGCCGTCGACAGCAGTCGCTCGCTGGCGGCCGAAAGATTGCGGCTCGCCCAATCCCAGATGGGCTCCTGCCTCAGGCGAGCCCGTTCGTTTCCCACCTGCTTCGCTTCGGTCTCGGCATGCTCCAAGGCCGCGAGCGCCGTCGCAGCTTGAGCGAGCAAGGGCCCCGCCGCCGGGGCGGGCTGGGTCGGCAAGAAAAAGGACAATAGAACACCCGCCAGCGCCGCGTGGACACCCGCCCCATGCAGAGCGAGCCACAACAAGCCGGTGACTAGCGCATAGGGCCAGATCGCGTACACGCGCCATCGGTTGAGGGTGAAGAGAAGCGCGGCGGCGGCGGCGCTCACCAGAAGCCAAACCAAATCGAAAGTGCGCGGATAGAAGATCGCGAGCGTCAAGACGGAAAGAATGTCATCCACGACCGCGAGCGCCGCGACGAACACACGAAGCCCGGCAGGAACCCGCTGGCCCAACAACGCCAGGATGCCCAGCGAAAAAGCGATGTCCGTCGCGGTTGGGATCGACCAGCCCTGCGCGGTGGGCCCGCGATTCACCGCCAGATAAATGGCAGCAGGGGCCAGGACGCCTCCGATGGCCGCAATCACGGGCAGCGCCGCCGCGCGACGATTCGCCAGCGCGCCGGCCGTCGCCTCGCGGCGAATCTCCAGACCGACCAACAGGAAAAACATCGCCAGAAGGCCTTCGGAGCACCACTCGCCCACCGTCAACGACAGCTTGCCGAAAAGGGCTATGCTGAACGAGGCCTGGATGAACGCTTCGTAGTACGGGCGGAGCGGAGTATTTGCGCACAGGAGCGCGACCGCTGCGGCGAGTATCAACATGAGACCACCGGAAGCCGGGAGGCTCGCGAAGACACGTGCCGAGCGCTGCACGCGCGCCGCAACGGGGCGCTCCAAAGCCTCCAGCATGGAATAAAAATCCCAAGCGCCGTCATAACGAAACCCGTCCACGAAAAGCGTCGGCGTGCCGGTTACACCGTTGCGCCGGCCTTCGGCGAGATCCTCCTCCACGCGTTTGCGCGTCGCATCGCTTCCGAGATCCGCTTCGAAACGTCCCATATCGAGACCCAATGAACGCGCGAATTCGAGCACGGCGTTTTGATCGACCGGCAGCTCGCGCCCGTAGATCCAGTCATGGATCTCCCAGAAGCGCCCTTGTTGGGCGGCAGCTTCGGCGGCGCGGGCGATGATCTCTGCACCGGGATGTGCCCGCTCGTTCGGAAAGTGGCGAAACACATAGAGGAGGCGCTCGCCGAGCGCTTCACGCAGCCGGGACATGACGTCGCGAAGGCGCCGGCAATAAGGACAAAGAAAGTCGGCGTAGGCGAGCACGGTCACGACGCCGGGCTCGCCCCCGCCGCGCACGTGATCTCGACCGCCATCGACCGGCCGCAGTAGTCGAAACGTGGCGGCTGCTCCAGAAGAACTGTCGTTCGCCATCGCGCCCTTCGCGGTGTGAGAGGAAGGTTCTTCCGGGAGACTACGCCATCCGCCGGCGCCGCCGAGCGTGCCAGACCAGCAAGGCCATCGCCATGGTCCATCCGACAGCACGCGCCGTATGTCCGCGTGGCGCGGAGAGGTGACACCCGCAACCCTCGGACGCGTCGTTTGCGCCAGGCGAGCTTGCGCCGTCGGTTTGCGCAGCGTCGCCTGCTGCAGGCTCCACGTCGGCTTGCGGTGCGTCGAGGTGAGGTGCCCCGTCGCTCATCGCCGCGTCCATCGCGGGCGCAGCATCGGTTGCCGTGCAGTCAGGGTCCTCTGCGAGTGGGACCGTCCCGCACGACGGTACGCAGGCCCCATCGCGAACGCACACTTGGCCGCCAATGAAGTCGAGCTCCGCCGATACCCGGGCGTCGATACCCAGCGCCGAGCATTTTGCGTCGTAGAAAGCGTGAAGGCCGACGAGGATGTCGTCCGGTCCGTCGGTGATGATCGTGGGCCCACCGATGTCGCCCTCGCAGATGCCACCGCCCGAGGTCTGCTCGAAGCACAGGTATTCGGTGTTCGAACGCCCGGCAAGCTCGGTGCAGTCGCCGACCGGTTTGACGATCTGTTTCTGGGTGCCGGATGAATTAGGATCCGGATCGCCGCCGATCAGGCGACTGACGCCAAAACCCCAGAGCCTCACCTCGGCGTTGCGCAGCCCTCCCGTGGTGTCGGTGTAGATGACCGGAAAAAGACGGGCAGCCGCCGGCGTGCTCAGAAGGACCACCCCGACGTCGTGCGCCAAGGTGGCCCTGTCGTATTGGGGATGGACGATCGTGGACTGCGCGTCGACGAATTGCCCGCTCGCTGCGGTCTGCACGTCCTTCGCATCGATCAGCACGCGCGTGTCGTGGGTAACCGCCCGCTGGTCCACGACGCCGAGCTTCACCGGGTCGAGACACGAGGCGGCGGTGAGAACGATCGCCGGCGCAACCAGGACACCGGAGCACAGGCCTTTCGAGCCGACGACGACGGCCACGCTCGTCGATGCGATCGCCGCGTCGGAGGGGCTGCCCAGGACGATGCGTTGATGAGCTACGCCGAGGGGCGGGTCACCGGGTCCGGTGCAGGACACCACGAGAAGAGCGAAACACACCCGGCCGAGCAAGGGCGGTAGACGGCACATCTTGGTCGCACCGTCAGGTGAGCTCGCCAGCATGGTGGACCTTGCTCTAGCACGCCTTCCTCATCTTGCGTGCAAGTCCGGGCGGCGATGGAGGAGCTCCGCTTGGAGAGCTGGAGATGGTAATGAACGTAGATGGCGCAGCGTCGTTTCGGGGCACATGGGCCGAAGCCGCCGGGTGTCCACAAACGCCGCTCGGGAGCGAGCATCGCGCCGGTGCCGGCCTATCATCCCCAGCTCGCGCTGCTGGTGAAGGAGGCTCCCACCGGCGACGGCTGGCTCCACGAAGCCAAATACGACGGCTATCGCATCGGCGCGCGGGTCGTCGGCGACTCGGTGGAGCTCCTCTCACGGCGCGATCAAGATTGGACGGCGGCGTTTCCGAAAGTCGCGATCGCCGTTCGCAAACTCGGCTTCGAGTCTGCGCTCATCGACGGCGAGGTCGCGGTGCTCGAGCCGAGCGGCAAGACCAGCTTCCAACTGTTGCAGAACGCCTTCGAGAGCGGCGTAGCTTCCAACGCCATCTACTTCGTCTTCGACTTGCTTTGGTTGAACGGCGAAGATTTTTCGAAGCTGCCGCTCGAGGAACGCAAGGCGCGTCTCGCAGAAATCATCGGAACCGGTCAGAGCGGCCTGATTCGCTATGCCTCGCACGTGATCGGCGACGGTAAGGCAGTGCATCGGCGTGCCTGCTCGATGGGACTGGAGGGGATCGTCTCCAAGCGACGCGACGGGATCTACCGATGGGCCAAACGCGATCCGAGCTGGCAGAAAGTGAAATGCGTTCTGCGTCAAGAGTTCGTCATCGGCGGTTTTACGGACCCAGAGGGATCGCGCGAGGGCATCGGCGCCCTGCTCGTCGGGTACTACGACGAGAGGCGAGAGCTCGTGTATTCGGGCAAGG
>DASWDH010000580.1:0-13172 GCA_036395495.1 Polyangiaceae bacterium | reverse complement strand
GGGCTACGTCGAAGAGGTCGAGCTACGTGTCGCTGGCGAAGCGGTGGACCAAGTTCGCGCTCTACGCGGGCGGTTCACGCTGCTGCATCTGGCGGGCCCGAGCGGCGGACCTTTTTCGGTCATGCTGGCCAGGGCTTCGGGCAGCGGAATCGAGATGGTCGGGGGCGTCTTGGTCCATGGCCGTGCGGCCGGTGTGACGGTCGCTCTTCACCGCGCGGGGGTGGCTCCGAGAGACAACCGACCTGCCACCCCGCCGATGCGCCCTGCGGCGGATGAGCGCGCGCCGGAGCCTTCACCGCGCGCCGGCTCGGCGCCCGCGCTGATGCCGCCGAACTGGGCCAGGGCCGCCGCCGCGAGCGCCGCCGCCGCGGCTCGCGACGCGCTCGAGCACGGAGAAGAGGGCAGCCCGGAAGCCGGTGACCTCGTCGAGCACTTTGCCTTCGGTCTCTGCGAAGTCGTGAGCGCCGACGGCGATCGACTGCGCCTTCGCGACGTGAAGGGACCCGGCCGCATTCGGGAAGTGGCGCTCGGCATGCTGAAGACCCTGGGTCCCTTCGACTCCGGCGGCAGGCGCCTGTTTCGCCTCGCGCGCCGGGGGAGCTAGCCGATCGCGATCGTCTGGCAGCGCGGCCGCGGCAGTCGGTCGACGCGAAGAAGCGTACCTTCCTCGATGCTCCGCCAAGGTTCGTCGGTGATCTTTTCCGATGCGATGAGCACCGCGTGGCGCGCGGGCGACCAGGCGGTCTCGACGATGGCTCCTGTTTCGATGGATTCGCGTTCGACGCGTACGGCATCGCCGGGTACACGCTCGAGGGCGAAGAGACTCCTTCCCCAGCGGTGCGCGTAGAGCGTGCGTCCGTTGGACAGGAGAAAGGTGCATGCGCCGAGCTTGGGGCGCTGAAGCAGTTGCGCCAGGGCACCGGCCAATGCCCGATCTGCCGCATCCCCTTCACCCGTCGGAGCCACCTTCGATTCTTCGAAGCGCGACAGGAAAAAAGAAAAGAGGAGCTCGCTGTCGGTCTCTCCGCGCACCTCGCGCATTTGCGCGGCAGACGTCTGCGCGCGCAGCCACTCGACGTCCTCGATCGTGCCGTTGTGTGCGAAGACCCAGCCTGCGCGTTGAAAAGGATGGGTGTTGTCCAGGCTCACGGCGCCGACCGTTCGCTTGCGGACGTGGGCCACCAAGAGCTCGCCACGACTGCCGGCGGCGACCTCGTGGAATTCGTCGTCCTCGTGAGCGCAGAGCGTGCCACGCTGAATCGACCATCCGCTCGACTGGCTATAAACCCCGATGCCCCAGCCATCGGGGTGCTCGCGCGACAAGACGGCGAGACTGCGGGGAGCTTCGCGCAGCGTCAGCCGAAACTTCGCTTCTTCATTCGCGACGGCTCCCAACAATCGACACATGGGACTCGAAGACTACCCCAAAGCGTAGCACGGCACGCCAACCGCATGGCGGACTGCAACTTTCTCGCGTCGATGGCGCGCTCTTCAGACGCTGATCGCGCCCTTACGGAAGTCGCTTGCGCCGAGCTTCACATTGACGCACGCCGGTCGGCCACATGCGAACGCCTCGTCGAGCGCCGGCCCGAGGTCCTTGGCTTCGGTGACCCACGCGCCGAACCCCCCCAAAGCACGGACGACTTCGTCGTAGCGCGTGTAGGAAAGGCCCGTCGCGACCGCCCGCGTCTCTCCGTACATTTCGACCTGGCCTCGCCGGATTTGGGTCCAGGCCGCGTCATTTCCGATGATGGCTACTACGGGGATCTTTTGTCGGACCATCGCCTCGAACTCGAGAGCGTGCAATCCGAACGAACCATCGCCGTAGAAGAGCACCACGTTCGCGTCCGGTCGGACGAGCTTGGCCGCCATCGCGTAGCCGGGCCCGACGCCGAGGGTGCCGAGCGGGCCGGGATCCATCCACATCTGAGGCCACTCGAGCTTCAGCACGTACGCGGCGGTTGCCACGAAATCGCCGCCATCCCCGATCACGATGTCCGAAGGGCCGAGCCGCTTTCCGACCTCGGCGCAGACGAAGAGCGGATTGGGCGGATTCTCTTCGGCGGTCATTTGCGCCTGCATCTGCGCCTGCCGCTTGTCTTCTTCCGCGCGCACGCGGGCGAGCCAGGCCGAGGTATCGACCTTTCGTACTTGGGCGGCGCGCGCGAGCTGTTCGAGCACCAGGCCGCTGTCACCGTGAATGGCGACGTGGACGCGGCGGTTTCGTCCGAGCTCCGTGCCGTCGAGATCGACCTGCACGATCTTCGCATCGCCATTCCAGGTGCCGGTGCGGCCATAATCGACACGAAAATCGAAGGGGGTCCCGAACACGAACGCGGCGTCGCTCGCCGCCAACGCAAACCGGCGCGAACGGCTCATCCGGGTCGGGTGCGCGTGCGGAATCCCACCGCGGGCCATGCCGTTCAAATAGAAGGGGGCGCCGATCGCGTCGGCAAACGTCGCCAGCAGGTCCTTCTTGGGTGACCAGCGAATCTGCGAGCCCACGAGAAACACAGGACGCTCCGCGCTCGCCAAAATCGCCTGGGCCTCGCTCACCGCGGCGGGGTCGCCGACCGGACGGGGCGGGTAGGGGAGAGGCGCGGTGGCCGGAAGGGCGGCTTCGTCGCCGAAGTTCATCAGGAGATCGAGCGGCATCTCGAGAAAGACCGGCCCCGGCACGTTGGCCTGTGCGACCCGGAAGGCCGCATCGATGTACTCGACGATCCGCCCCACGTCCGGCACCTGGACACTCCACTTGGTGATCGGTCTCATGAGCGTGACGGCGTCCATGTCCTGCAGCGATCCCATGTCTTGGAGAGCTTTGGGGCCGGCGCCGCCGATGACGACGATCGGGACCCCCGCCCGTTGCGCGTTGGCGACGGCAGTGACGACGTCGGTGACGCCCGGACCGGCGGTGACGGCGCATACGCCAGGGCGACCGGTCGCGCGTGCGTAGCCGTCGGCGGCGTGCCCCGCGGTCTGTTCGTGGCGGACATCCACGACTTGGATTTTTTCGTCGAGGCAGCCATCGTAGATGGCCTGAATGTGACCACCGCAGAGGGTGAAGAGGTGGGTGACGCCGTGCCGCCGCAGAGCTTGGGCGACGAGGCGCCCTCCATGTACGAGACCCATGGGCGAAATCTAACACGGAAGGTTGACTCCGTGGTCCCATCGCAAGAGGCTTCCCCCGGTGGAAGAAAGCGGGCAGAAAGGGCGGGTCGATCTTGGCTATGAGAGATCACGATCGGCAATTTCGGCGAGGCCGTCAGAGCTGTGCGTCAACATCGAAGTGCCGCAAGGCCTCGCCTCTGTTTGAGTTACTCGGCGCGGGCCTTCGGCCCCGCCTGCGGTTTCGTGGGACTATGGCTGCTCCGATGCGACGATCGGGTAGCGAGGATCTGACCCGGTGATGCTAAGGTGGCGGACACCGCCGAAATGGGTCGACGTCGTCCGCGCGGACTTCGACGCGTTTCTCCAGGACCATGCGGCCTGCGAGCGAAAGGCCTCGGCGACGGCGGTGACGCTCGCCCTCCACTACCGCGACAAGGAGAAGCTCGTTTCCGCGATGGTCGAGCTCGCGTGCGAAGAGCTCGAGCACTTCCGCAAGGTCTATCGTTGGATCGCGGCGCGCAAGTGTACGTTCGGCGCCGATTGCAAAGACGTTTACGTGCGGCGGATGATGGCGCTCGCACGCAAAGGGCCGGAGCCCTACTTTCTCGATCGCCTGCTCATCGCGGGCATCATCGAAGCACGGGGAGCGGAGCGATTCGGAATGCTGGCCGCCGGCCTCGATTCCAGCGCGGCGACCCTTTATTCCGAGCTGGCGCAGAGCGAGGCGCGCCACGCGGGACTGTTCATAGGGTTGGCCAAGCTCTATTTCGAACACCCGACCGTCGAGCAGCGGGTGCAGGAGCTTTTCCTCGCCGAAGCCGACATCATCGCCGAGCTCCCGCTGCGGCCTGCGCTTCACTAGGCCAAACCCCGTTCATGCAGACGGCTAGGCAGAAGTACCTCGAACGCTATGCCGAACCCGAAGCGGCGCTCGCCGCGAATCTGGTCGGGCCTTACGGCCATGCCGTCGTTTTGCCCGCGTACGGGGAAGGGGACGAGCTCGTCGCGGCGCTTGCCTCGATTCCCAAAGGGCCCGGCGGGCGTGTGCTCGTCGTGCTGGTGTTGAACGCAAAAGCGACGGCGACTCCGTGGATGCACGATCGAAACCGAGCCGTGGTGACGCGGCTGCGTGAAATCTTCGGGCGTACCGAAGAGTGGCAGCTCGCGCCGAGTCCGCCGGCGCGACTTTTCACGTTTGCTGCGGGGCACGTGCTTCTCATCGACCGATCGGAGAAAGCCCATTGGTTTCCAGACGACCAAGGCGTTGGGCTCGCGCGAAAAATCGGCGTCGATCTGTGCTTGGCTCTTCACGAGACCGGCCGACTCGGCACCCGTTTCGTTCACACCACCGATGCCGATGTCGAGTTGCCGGACGACTACTTCGAGCGGCCCGAGCTCACGCGCGGAGAGGCGGGCGCGGCGCTCGTCTATTCGTTCTCGCACCGGCCCGAGCGCGACAGGAAATGGGCGTTGGCCATCGCCCTCTACGAGATCTCGCTTCGCTACTACGTGCTCGGGCTTCGTTTTGCCGGGTCGCCATCCGCCTATCACACGATCGGCAGTACGCTTGCCGTCGATGTCGATGCCTATGCGGCCGTCCGCGGCTTTCCGAAACGCGACGCCGCCGAGGACTTCTATCTATTGGCGAAGCTCGCCAAAGTCGGGCCGATCGTCTCGCTCGCCGGACAGCCGATCTTCATTCGAGGTCGGCCGTCGAACCGCGTTCCTTTCGGTACGGGGCGGGCGGTGCAGCGGATCGCCGCCGAAGGGGCGGAGCGCTTCACGCTCTACCACCCGTGCGTCTTTCGATATCTGGCGGCTTGGGATCGGGCGATGGTGATTTTCGCGCGGCAGGATAGCGATCTCGAGTTGGCCGAGCTCGTCCGAGCGGCGTGCGCCGAGGACCAGCTCGAACCCGGATGCCTCGTAGAAGCCGGACAGGACCTCGGTGCATTCGATGCCCTCACGCTCGCGCGCGGCCAGGCCAAGGACGGCCTGCGACTGGAGCGCCGCCTGCATACCTGGTTCGATAGCTTCCGGACGCTCAAGTTGATTCACGCTCTTCAAAAGCGAGGCCTTTGCCGCCGCCCGTGGAAGGATGCGCTCCTCGAAGCGCCCTGGGCGCGCGCCGCCGTCCTCGAGGCGGCGGAGCTCGACGAGGACCACGTAGCACTCGCGCGCATCGCCGCGCGTCTCGCCGGCCTCGAGCTCAGTGCACGTCGCCGATGAGCCAGGCGAACGCGGGAACGAGCACTTCCTCCGGGCTGGCGCCGCCCGAGGCTGCGTCGAGCGTGCCGCCGAGGCCAGGTTGCAGGCGAAAGCCGTGATCGCCGAACACGAACATCAGCGTCCGCGGAGAGAGGCTTCGCGCGTGAGCCGCCAACACGGTGGCGACTTCGTCGGCCAGCGCATCGAGTCGCGAAAGAAGCGGCGGACCCGACTCGCGCAGTCTTGCTTCGACGGCATCGAGCTTCAGTAAATCGCGGTTCCCCAATCGGATCCGGCGCAGCGTGGCGGAGACTCGGCCCCTCACGCCGATGTCCTCGCGATCGTTCGGCGGCGGCCGCGAGCTGAGCCCCTCGGGCCCGTGGGCCAAGAGCTCGAGCTGGGTGGGTGTATTCGTCGGTAGTGCCGCCCAGAGAAGTAGCCGCTCGGTGCAGGTCGCCTGCGACGTGAGTGCATCGCACATTCGGTCGTGCACCCGAACGCCGAGGTCGAAGCGCATGGCGTCGACGAGCACCAGCTGCGTCGACTTCGCTCCGTGCAGCCGAGCGATCTGGTTACAGAGCTGGGGTGCGTCGAGCACCATTCGCGGCCGCTTTCCGGTGATCTTGAGAGCGTTGAACCCTTCGGTGTAGCTGCGGGCGAAGTTGTCGGCCCACTCTTCGGCGGTGCGCCGGGCCGCATCGTCGGCTTCGCCGCGTGCGATGGCTTCGAGCAAGGGAACGTAGCGCGACATGAAGAGACGCTCGATGATGGTGAGTGGCTTGGGTCCACGTGCGACCGCGAGCTCGTTGGCGAAGCCTCGCCAGTCGAGCGAAGCTGCGAACGCGCCTCCCTTTTCGGCGAAGGAGGGCGCTTTGCTCGCCACCGGAACTTCGCGGCGCGGAAACAAAGGAACGACGCGATTCGCAAAGAGCGATTTGCCGGCGTTCTTGGAAGCATCGATCGCCACGACGGGTGACTTCGCAGGGACCGCAACTTCGGCGCACGAACGGGCCTCCTCGTGGGCGACGAAATCACGCGTTTGGGGTGCAGCGAGCCGCTCGCCGAGCTCCTCGTCCGTCGCGATGGCCAGCGCCGCGTCGACGCGGGCGGCGAGTGCCTGCAGGCGCGCCGAAAACGGCGGAGCCTCGGCATCGGCCGGCGCACCATCGCCGTCGGCAGGCGATGACCCCGACCGCTTGTCGACTCGGCCGTCGGCGCTGCCATCGGGCTCGACATCGAGGAGCATCTCGAGCCGCGTCGGTGGGCCATACGCCCCGATTCGACGATTCGCCGTATCGAGGAGTACCCTTACCGGGCGCTCTGACGCGGCCGCGATCCACCAGCGCAAGACGGCGCTGTCCTCGGCATCGAGTGCCCCCGCCAGGTTCCCTGCGGCCGCCAAATAGGGAACGTAGAGGGCGAGCCCGCTCGCGCCGATGCTTCGCGCGCGAAAGAGCTGATCGGAAAGGCTCTGATCCAAATCGGGAAAACCGCTCACGCCGGCCGAAGCAGCGCCGCCCGCCTCGAGGGCGCTCTCGATGGTTGCGTCGATGACATCGCGAAGTCGACTTCGCTGCGTGACCCCGATGGGCGAACTGTGGATCCAGGGCGGCGTCGGCACCTCGACGTACAACAACCCCGCCGATGCAGCCTCGCCGCGGAGGCGGCTGCGTTCTTCGGGACTGACGAACCGAACCTCTCCCTGGGCCGCTGTGGGCGGTGTAAGGGGAGCTCGGACGTGCGTAAGCGCGGTCATGCGTACAAACTGACAAAGTGCAGGAGAAATGGCCCACTTTTCGGCGATCCTGTGTGCTCCATTGACCGCCATGGCGCCGGTGCTTACGATCCTGGGGTTCCCTCTGCGGGACGCGACCAGCGAGCAAACATTGAATCCCGTACATGCTGAAACCAGGGGGTCTCCCCAACAGGCCGTGGTGAGCCAGGCCCGGATCCCAATCACCGGGAGGCCTAAAGCGGTCAGGTGATCCCCACCTAGCCAAGCGCTAGGGGTTCATGCGTGCTCAGCACCGGTCCTCGCGGTAAGGAACTTGTGAACGGGCCGTCTCCTCAGGCGGCCCGTTTGCCTATTGCTTGAGGCGCGCCCGCGCCCGCTCGAGCTCCTTGCGCGCCGCCCGGGCCCCCATCACGTACCCGAGAGCCAGCCCGACCAAGAGCACGCCAGGAATGAAGATGACGTGCTCGGGTGTCACTTGCTGCCGCCGCGCGACATCGTCCGCTCGAGCTCGGCCACCCGCGCGTCGATCCGGGACTGCCGTCGCCACGAGACGAACAACAACCCGAGCAGAATGAGCCAGAGTGCGGCGTACGCTTCGACGAGCAACGTCCCGCCGCTCATCGTTTCGGCGCCGCCCTCCACCGCGCGGAACTCGGTGCCGCGTTGCGCCGGATCGGCGGGCGGCGCGGGCGGCGCTTGCGCTCTGCCGGACGCGAACGCCATCTCGAGCGTTCCTTCAAAGGACCTGGCGTAACTATCGACCTTCATGAGCTTACCTCAGGTAGAAAAGCGAGGGCTTCGTCTTCGAGCTGCCGGAGTCGGGCGCGAGCGATCTCGACGCGCGTCTGCGTCCAGAGCAGCACGATCGCGAGCAGCGTGAAAGCGCCGAAGCTGATGAAGAGGGCCGGATACATGCCCGGCGCGAGCCCACCACCTCCGGAGCTGATCACCACGGGGTGCTGGCCGCTCCACTTTCGCACCGAGTAATGAATGATCGGCAGATTGGCTGCCCCGAGCACCCCGAGCGCAGCTGCAAATTTCTTCTCTGCTTGTCCATCGCCTGCGAAGGAGCGCAAGACAACGTAGGCGACGTAAATCAGAACGCTGAGCATCGAGGTGGTCAGCCGTGGATCCCATGTCCAATATCGACCCCACGCCTTGGCCGCCCAAAGCGGACCGGTCACGAGCACGATGAGCCCGAACGCCACCGCCGTTTCGGCGCCCGCCTTGGCAAACGCGTCGCGCGCGTCGGTCGGCGAAAGAAGGTAGGCGACCGACCCGAGGAAACATGCGCTCGCGCCGATGTACATCGCGTACGCCGAAGGCACGTGGAAATAGAAGATTTTCTGCACGATCCCCATTCTCGCTTCGATGGGGGTTTGTAGGAAGATGACATGGATGTCGATCAAGAACGCCGCGACGGTCAACGCGAAGAGAATGTAAAAAACGATGTCGCTCGTTCGGCGGGAAGAACTCATCGGGGGCCTCCGCTCTACAGCCCTCTTACCAATGACAGCGCGAAAGCGCTAGGAGTGCGCCGATCCGCGCTCGGACGAGCCCGAACTCCTGAAGCGCGAGCTGACTCTCCGCTTCGCGCAGGCGCCGCCCCGATTCGATGAGATCGAGGCTCGTTCCGGTTCCCGCTTGAAAGGCTACCCGCGCCAGTCTTTCGGTCTCGCGCGCGAGATCACGCGCCCGCTCTGCGACGCGGCGGCTCTCGTCGGCGACGTCGATGGCGCGGCGAGCCTGGGCGATCTGTACCGTGGCCGCCCGTCTTGCCGACTCCAGTCGCTGCCCCGCCGCGTCGGCCTGCGCGCGCGTTTCGCGCAGGGCACCGTATCGGAACCCCCCGTCGAAAAGCGGCACAGTCAAGACGCCCTGGATCGTCCAAGCTTGGTGGAGCCCATTGGAGAGCTGCGTGGAAGTAGCGCTGTAGGTGCTGACCAAGTTGACGGTCGGTGAGAACTGCAGCCAAACGTCGTCCACGTTGCGCTGAGCGACGGCGGCCGTGCCGCGCGCGGCGGCGATGTCGGCTCGTTCTTCGAGAGTTGCCGCGCGATCGCAGCTGGCGCGCGCACTCGCCTCGACGCCGTTCAGGTTGATGTCGCGCGGGACGCCCCAAGGTTCGGTCGAGCCGAGCGCCAGTCCCAGCGTTTCGCGCGCTTGGCGCAGCGACTCGTCGCCGGTGACGACCGCCGCGCGCGCCACGGCGACGTCTTGGTCGGCGCGCACGGTGTCGAGCGCATTGCCTGCCCCGAGGGTGAGCCGTCGCCGTGCGAGAGCCGCTCGATCGAGCGCCGCCCGCAGTCCCACTCGATTGATCTCGCTGATCCGCTCGGCCGTCACGACCGCGACCACTGCGTTCGCGAGAGC
The DNA here is from genome assembly GCA_036395495.1 of Polyangiaceae bacterium. Classification (GTDB taxonomy): domain Bacteria; phylum Myxococcota_A; class Polyangia; order Polyangiales; family Polyangiaceae; genus DASWDH01. Next base: position 3,745 of record DASWDH010000580.1, on the reverse strand, counting down.
CAACGTCAGGAGCCGCTTTTGATCCTCGGCGGAGAGCCGGGCCACCTCCGTTGCAAGGTTCGCGGTCCTCGCCGTATGCCAGGCCCTCGGCGCGAAGAGGGGCTGGTTGAGCGAGATGGCCGCCCCATATGTGTACGCGTCGGGGAGCGTCGCGGTGGTGCATACACCGGTCAACGGATTGCAGAACGTCAGCTCGTTGCGGAGCAGGTTGGCGGTCACGTTGCCGGTTCCGGTCACCGTTGGCAAGCTGGCGGCGAGCGCTTCGCGCCACTGCCCTTCGCTTCGTTCGACTTCATCGAGCGCGATGCGCAAGTCGGTGGATCGCGCTCTCAGTTGGGCAAGCGCCTGTTCCCAGCCGGCGACCATGTGGGGTGCGGCAGCGATCGGATCGAGCATCGGATCGTTCTCCGTAAGCGGCGCAGGAAAGGGCACCGGCTGCGCCGGATTGCCACTCTGGCCAGAAGCGGCGGTCACCCGAAAGGAGAGAGCGAACGTAGCGAAGCAGATGTATGCGCGGCGCATGCGAGCATCGATGCAGAACGCAACTGCCGGCTGCAAGTGAATAGACGCTTGCCTTGGTCGCGCTAGGTTCCGAGGTACGTATACATACCTCGGCTGATCCTCGAAACGAGATTCAGGGGCGTCGCGCGGGGGTCGGGGCGGGGCGGGCGCGTTTTTTCGATTTCGAGCGCGGCGGCGTGCCGGGGCCGTTCGGGGATGTTTTGGATCCTGGCGCTCCTTGCTCGAGCCAACGCCACAAAATCATCTGCTCGGCGGTGGCGCCTTTGGCCACGACCCGACGCAGCACTTTCTTTGCTTGGGCGAGCTTGCCGGCGCGGGCGAGCGCGTGTGCGTACGACGAAGCGATTTCTGCTTCCTTCGGCTCGCGCTTGTAGGCTTCGGCGAGCAGCCCGACGGCATCGGCCGGCTTTCCGAGCGCGACGTCGAGCAGGTGGCCGAGATTGTGCGCGTACCACGGATTCTGTGGAGCGAGCGCGATCGCGCGCCGGTACGACGCTACGGCATATCGGTAGTTGCCGAGCAGCGTTTGGGCGAGACCCAGAACTGCCCACGCCCCGTCGTCGTCGGGATCGACTTTGACGACACGGCGAGCGAAAATTGCCGAGCGCCAAGGATCGCGGTCTACCGCCAGCTCGGCCAGGTGGCGATGCGCAAGAACCCATGCGTCGCTCTCCGGCTCGGCGCTGCGTGCGAGCTTGGCGAGCATGGGCAGAACCTCATCAGCGTCGAGCGCATTGCGCAGCGCCCATTCGACATTCCTTCGCAGGGTGTCGATGTCCTCGCTCTCTGCTCTCTTGCCCATATAACCTTGATAGCGGTCCAGCGTATCGCACGCAACGCCATCGTGGCCGTCTTTCGTTCAACCGTCGTTCGTACTTGACGTTCCGGCAGAACGTGCTCGCGCCGGCTCGGCTTGGGCGACTTTGCCCGAAAAATTCGCGCCGTTGAGAGCAGCGAGTGCCTTGTCGAGCAGTTCGCGCTTGACCGAAACGAACGAGCTACGGTCTCGAACACGAATTCTGCCCGTTTCTGCTCGGGAAATTTGGGCTAGGTCCGTAAGGACCCGCTGAAAGTCGGAGGCCGTCACCCCATCGCGGCGGCCGATGTTCACGAAGATCTCGGCGAAAGTTGCATCAGCCGCCGCAAACTGCGGCTCTTCCACCCATTTGACTCGCAGCGCATCGTCCTCGACGTCCATGCGTCGGGCTCGCTCCCTTCGCACGCGTGGACGCCCGGGTTCCCGGCTCACATCGCTCGACGGTTCGGGGACGGCAGCGGAAATGACGGTCGGCACGGGCTCCGGTGTCGGCACGACTTTCGAGCGCCGCGCTGCGGCTGCCTGCTCGATGGCCTCGGGACGAGCCCCGAGGTGATCGCGAATGAGCCCTGCGATGATTTGTTCGGCGGTGTCGTGGGACAAGAGCCGTTTGGTCAGCGCAACGTCGTCGGGATGCGCCGGCGTTCCCAAGAAGGCGTCGGCGAGTATTTGCACGATGTCGGCTTCTTCGCGAGTCTTGAGCTCGCCGGCGGTGGGAAGCTGCTTCTCGATCGGGCGAATCTTGTAAGTGAGCCGCAAAAGATAGAGGTGGCCGATGTCCTTCGGCGTAACGAGAGCAATCGCCGTGCCGGTTCGACCGGCGCGGCCCGTTCTGCCCGTGCGATGCACGTAGCGTTCGGCGCTTTCGGGAAAGTCGTAGTTGATGACGTGCGTCAGATGGGAGATGTCGATGCCACGCGCCGCCACGTCGGTCGCCACCAAAAAGCGAAGCTTGCCCGCGCGGGTGGCTTGCATCACTTGTTCGCGTTCGGCTTGCGGCAGATCGCCGTTGAGCCACGCGGCTCCGAAACCCTGCCGCTCGAGCGCTTCTGCGACGCGCTCCGTCTCGACCTTCGTATTGCAAAAGACAATCGCGCTCTCCGGGTTCTCCACCTCGAGAATGCGGATGAGCGCATCGAGCTTGTCGCCGCGCACGAGATAGACGAAGTGCAACACTTCGAGCGCGCCCACATGATCGCCGGACAGCGTGATGAACTCGGGTTCACGCAGGCGCTCTCTGGCGATGCGCTCGATGTCCGAGGGGATCGTGGCGGAAAAGAGCAGCGTCTGGCGACTCTTGGGCAGCCGCTCGAGGATGCTCGAAAGCTCACGCTCGAAGCCCATCGAGAGCATCTCGTCGGCCTCGTCCAGCACGAGCATGCGAATGTCGGGGGCGTCGAGCGTGCCGCGCTGGAGATGATCGAGAACGCGCCCGGGCGTTCCGACCACGACCTGCGCGCCAGTGGCGAGTGCCTCGATTTGGCGGTTCATGGGTGCGCCGCCGTAGATGGCGATCGGTTTGATGTTGCGCTGGCGCCCCAGGCGTTCGAGCTCGGCGGTCACTTGCAGGGCGAGCTCGCGCGTCGGGCAGAGCACGAGCACCTGCACCTTGGCGACGTTCCGGCGCACCACCGTCTCCACGATGGGCAGCCCGAACGCCGCGGTCTTACCCGTCCCTGTCCGCGCCTGCACCACGAGATCGAGCCCGCGCACCGCGGGATCGAAGACGGCTCGCTGCACCGGCGTTGGATGGACGTAACCCATCGAGGTGAGGGTCTCGAGCGTTTCCCGCGAGAGGTTCAGTACCTCGAACGTGGGAAGCTCGGTCGGTCCTTCCATGGTGCGTCAGATCCTTGCCGTTAGATTCATCGCTCGAGCTGGTTTTGCCTGATCTGGCCCACGCGGTGACGAAGGGGGGCAAGATCGCTCACTTCGCGCCGGACGGCGCGCTCTTCGGCGTACCTCAACCGCTCGATAACGTCGAGCGCTACCGCGAGCTCTCGGTTCGAATGACAGGCGGCCGCCACCGCGTCATGGTCGTCCCATTCGGGCGAAAGTGCACTGCGAAATTCGGAGAGTGCCGCGTCTTCGCCGCGCTCGGCCACCCCGCTCGCCGCTTGCCGCGCGCGATCGATGGCGGTTGCCAGATGCTGAAGGCCCATCCGGCAGTCCATCGGCGGATAGCGGCGGAACGCCGGCGCCCACACCTGCCAGATCACGTTGCCTGCCGCGAGCAGAATGAACGCTGCGACCAGACCGTAGTAAGCCGCCATCGCCACGCGTCGGCCGCGACGCCTCGCTCGAATTTCGTCCGGGCTCCGGTGCATCGGACCCTGCCATACCACGGCCACTACCCAGGGTGCGCCGGGGGGGGTCGACCGCCTTCGGTGACACGGGGGTTGACGC
>DASWDH010000579.1:0-7403 GCA_036395495.1 Polyangiaceae bacterium | reverse complement strand
AGCAGACCCCAGCGCAGATCGGTCGTGCCGGGTACGCGCGCTCCAGCTTGCGGTAACACCTGGCGGGCGACCAACGCGGCTGCGTCGGGAAACACGATCGCGGAACCATGGCGCTGCCCCGCGCGTCCAGCCACGGCATCGACGATGTGAAGAGCTGCCGCGAGCGACGTCGTCGCAAGGCCGAGCGACCGAGCGCCGCACACGACGAATCGCGCATCGCCCTCGCTGGGTGCCCACAAGAGATCGAATGCGAGCGCCTTGTCACCGTCGACCAGACCGATCATCAGTCCGCCAGCGATCGCGCCGATGCTGACGGCGGGCGTGGCCGGGCCGATGGCGCCGTGCATCCGCGGGGCAAGCGCCGCCACCACCCTGTCGCGACGTGCCGAAAGGGAAAGGTGTTCGAGAGCCCCGCGCCGGTGCCGGAACCGCGCGACGCCACCCGACAGATCCACCGGGAAATTGAGACCGACCAGCGATATCGAAAGCTGCTCGACGTCGAAAAAACCGAGCGACAGCGTTCGGTCGAGTTCGAGACCGAGGCCACCCTTGGTGACCGCCAGCCGAAGCGGTATAGGCCCACCCCGGCCCTCCCCGGAAGTGCTGAACCTGAGATTCCGGGCCAGCCGGCGCCGCTCGTTCGGACGGACCATCCTGGTCAGATCATACTTTTTCCGCGCGGTTTACGCGAGTTTTTGCCGGTGAACTCGCGTCGGCGAGCTCGGAGTGTCGCTTTTTGGATACGGCAGCCCGTTCACGCCGGTCGTTCCATCAGGCGGTTTGGCCCTTGGCGAGCTTGTCTTTCATCTTCTTCACCAGGGCGTTGTAGCCGTCCTTCTGAATGATCCGGTGAAATTGATTCTTGTAGTTGTTCACCAAGCTGGAGCCTTCGGTCACGATATCGACGACCTTCCAGCTGCCGCCCATCTGCTGCAAGCGATAGTCGATCGAAATGGGCTCTTCCCTCTGGTTGGTCGTGGAGCTGGCACGGGTGTGGACGATGACGCCGTCCGACCCCGGCTCCTCGCCGAGATACTCGACCTTGTATTCCTGGATATTCTTGATGTTGCGTTCGTAGTTGCGCTGCACCAGCCGCTTGAGAATGTCGGTAAATTCCTTCTGCTGGGCGTCGGACAACTCGCTCCAGTGCGCGGCGAGCGAGCGCTTGGCGAGCTCGCCGTAATCCATCATTCCGTCGAGCACGGCCGCCACCTGCTTGTCGCGCTGCGCGCTGGCCGATTGACGGAGCAGTGCGGTAACCTGCGACTGGCGGCTCTGAATGAAATCTTGTGCCGAATCGCCGGCGAACGCGATCCCTTCTCCGGCGGCGAGCGCAGCGAGCACGAGGCCAAGCGAAGCGAAAACGCGAATGCGACCGACCATGACGAGTTCCTCTGGATGTGGATGTTTTCTCTTGGAGACCAGAAGGTTGAGCAACAACAGTGCCACCAACCTAGGGCTTCTCTATTGAGACGTCCACCTCCGCTCTGGAATTCAGCGAGCCAGGAAAATCGCGGGGTTAGCTGCCCCGCATGCACGTCGACGGGTGAATCCGCTCGCGTGCCGGGGGGTAGGTCAGTCACCCATCCGGACGCGAAAGGTGGCTCCTCGTCCTTCTCTGCTTTCCACTTCGATCCTCCAGCCGTGCTCGTCCACGATGCGCTTGACCACGGCGAGACCAATCCCCATTCCGCTCGAGCGGGTGGTGAAGAAAGCGTCGAAAAGCCGGTGCTTGGCTTCTGCGCCGATGCCGGGACCGTCGTCGTGGACCTCGAGGATGGCGTGGCACGTGCCGTCGGGCTTGCTCTTTTCGGGCGCGACCCGGACCATCACCTTGGCGCCGGGGCTGCTCGACTGCACCGCGTTGCGCACGAGATTCCAGACGACCTGACGCAGCTGTCCGGCGTCCGCCTGGGTGAACAGAGCTTCGGGTTCGTTCGGCCCCTCGTAACAAACGACGACGTCGCTGCCGCGTCCGGTCTGGGACGCGAGGGCGACGACCTCGCGCGCCGTTCGCGCGACGTCGACGTTGCTGAGCTCCGGGCGGCGCGGACGCGCGAGCTGGAGCATGTCTTCGACCAAGTCGTTGAGGCGCGCGGTTTCTCGCTCCACGATGCCGCAGAGGTGGCGCGCTTCGTCGCCCATCCCTTCCGCGCTGGTGAGCAGCTGGACCGATCCCACGATCGAACCGAGCGGATTGCGAATTTCGTGGGCGAGACCCGCGGCGATGCGCCCGAGAGCGGCGAGCTGCTCGGCGTCTTTGGCGCGCTGGGTCGCCTCGAGCAAGCGCCCGCCGGCCAGGCGGAGGCGCTCGGCCAGATATTCCGCGAGGACAGCGACGACCGCCAAAACGAGCAGGTTGATGAAGAAAGGATAAGTGATGTCGCCGAGCTCGACGGCGTACGAGCTTCGCGGCTGATCGGGAGGCACGGCCAGCCATCCCGACACGAAGCCCCCGCATAAGATCGAGTAGAAGAGGGCCGCGGCCGCGGCCGCGACGATGGGACCTCGGCGACCAATAAGAACGGCTCCAGCGAGGCAGGTGAGGCCATAGAGCGCGGTCGCTCCGCTGGCCGCGCCGCCGGTTACGTAAATGAGGGCGGTCGATGTCGCTTGATCGACGATAAGCTCGGTGTAAGCGAGCTGCATCACATACCGCCGTCGCTTCGACGTTGCCAAATGCAGCGCGGCCACGGCATAGGTCGCCAGGAGCGCCACGAAGAGCACGCGGTTCGAGTAGGTACCGATGCCAAAACCGCTGCGCAGATAGAACGACGCCGCGAGCCCGAACAGGATCGTCAAAAAAAGGACTCGCAGCCCGACGAGCCACCCGAGGCGGCCAGCCACCTGCTGCACCCGCATCGGTCGAGGCGAAAGCGCGCTCATCCAGGAAAGAGGGCTAATCGCCCTTGATCTTGCCGGCCAAATCGAAAATGGGCAGGTACATGGCGACCAGCACGACGCCGACCATTCCGCCGATTCCGACCATCATGACCGGTTCGAGCATCGAGGTCAGCGCGGCGACCGCAACGTCCACTTCCTCTTCGTAGAAGTCGGCAATCTTGTTGAGCATCTGGTCGAGGGCTCCGGTCTGCTCACCCACCGCGATCATTTGCACGACCATGGAGGGGAACACCGCGGACTCGATGAGGGGCTCGGCCATGTTGCGCCCTTCACTGATTCGCTGGCGCGCGTACATGATGGCGTCACTGACGATCACATTGCCCGCCGTCTTCGATACGATCTCCATGGCGTCGAGGATCGGTACCCCGGATTGCAGCAACGTGCCGAGCGTCCTCGTGAAACGGGCCACCGCGATCTTGCGCAGCACCGGACCTATGATGGGAATTCTGAGCAGCGCGCGATGAACGACCCGCTTGCCCGCCGGCGTTCGGTAGGCATAAATGAACCCCACGATTCCGCCGACCACCACGATCGCGATGAGCGGCAGATAGGTGACGAAAGCGTGCGACAACGCGACGACCCACTTCGTGAGCTTGGGCAGCTCGTCCTTCGCACCGAAGTCCTTGAACATGTTCTCGAACGCCGGGATCACGAACGTGAGCATCACGCCCATCACGCCCATGGCGATGACCAAAACCGTGAGCGGATAAACCATCGCGCCCCGGACCTGGCGAACGAGCTTGACGTTCTTCTCGATGTAGATCGCCAGGCGATTGAGGATCGTGTCGAGAATGCCGCCCACCTCGCCGGCCTGCACGAGGTTCGAGTAAAGGTCGTCGAAAATGCGCGGGTGCCGCCGCAGCGCATCGCTGAACGTCGCCCCCTCTTCGACATGCCCCTTGATGTCCCGTAGCGCGGCCTGGAAGATTTTGTTCTCTTGCTGATTGGCGAGTATGTCGAGGCACTGCACGAGCGGAAGACCGGCATCGATCATCGTGGCGAACTGGCGCGTGAAGACCACGATCTCTTTGGCGCTGACGCCCGACCCGAACTGCAGGTTGAGGAGGCCGCCGCGCTTACGGACTTTGAGCGGCGAGAGTTGCTGCTGGCGCAAGCGCGTCTCGACGGCCGACTGGCTGTCGGCCTCCATCACCCCCTTGCGCAGCTCGCCCGTGCGCGATCGCGCTTCCCAGACAAAATCAGCCATCGTCGTCCGTGCACCCCCGTCGGCCCTCTTCGGGGCTTCAGACTAGGGTACCGGGGCGCGCCTAGGCGCGTCAAAACGACGTTGGAATCCGGCTCACGACGGTGGCTGTGTGAACCTCGACTCGCGGCCGCGGTTTCGCACGTAGCGCACGGCACCATGATCGGACCACACCAGTTCGCCGTCGACGCGATCGACGCGAAGCAGCCTCTGACCGCTGTCGCGACCGACCGGTGCCACCATTCGCCCCCCTTCGGGAATCGCGGCGAGCCAACGCTCGGGAATCTCATCGACTGCGAAAGTAACGGTGATGCGATCGAAACCTCCCCATTCCCCGAGGGTCTCCGCGGCATCGCCGTACACCGCGCAAACGTTGGGATAGCCGGCCAAAAGGTGACGCGCGCGGCGCGCCAACGTTTCGTCGATTTCCGTCGAAAATACGCTGCCCGCCGGGGTGACCACGTGACTGGCCAGGGCGGCGCCGTAGCCGGAGCCGGTCCCGAGCTCCGCAACCCGATCTCCCGGCCTGAGTTGGAGCACCCGGAACGACAACAAGTAAGCATGTGGGGCGCTGATCGTGGCCAGCCCTTCTTCGTCGAGGAGCAGGGGCGTGTCGGCGGCACTCTCGCCGATGTCGGAGGAACGCACGAACCGCTCCCGCGGAACCTCGAGCAAGGCGGCGAGCATACGGGCCTCGAACGGCCCCGCCCGGCGATCCACCTCGACGACGAGATCGATGCGCGCCGTGCGAGCGGCGCGTTCGAGATCGCGATCGGCGGCGATGACGCCGTCCAGCTCCTCTGAAGTCGAACCTCGCGGACGTGCCGCGTACCACCGGCCGAGCTGGGTCAGCCGCTCGCGCGCCAGACGTACATCGGAGGAGACAAGACGATCATTCACTTTGGCAGCCTGCGTACGTGACGACCCAACGCAACCCCCTCACATTTAGCGCCCTGACCCTCTCGATGGTATCAGCTTTCACGAGTGGATCAGCTGGCCCGCGAGCTTTTCGCGTACGACAGGGTGGCTTCTGCCGTGGTTACCGGGGTCTCGGTACACGTCGGCGACCGGTGGGTAACCGACGTGGGTGCGGCTGGCCGTCTGGCTCGTGGGACCAACGAGCCTTCTGTCAGCACTGAAACCTGGTTCGATCTCGCATCGTTGACCAAGCCCGTCACCGCGCTTGCGGCGGCTCGTCTGGTCCGTGCCGGAAAGCTCGATCTTCGCACCTCCCTCGAATCACTGGTGCAGGAGGTGGTGGGCACCGCTTCGGAAGGAGTCCCGCTCGAGCTCTTGTTGGCGCACCGCGCGGGCCTCGAAGCGCACCTTCCGCTGTTTCGCCATCTCACACGCGGGAGGCTCGCCAGCAGGCGGGAGGCTCTCATCGAAGCCGCGTCGGCGCGCCGTCGCGATGCCCAAGGTCCGATTCCGAGCGAAGGCTTCGCGCCCCGCTACAGCGATCTCGGATATTTGCTGGCCGGCGAAGCGATCGCCCGCCGCGCCGGCAACGATCTCGATGCGGTCATCGAAGCGCTGGTCACTCGACCACTCGGAGCCGCCATCGGTTCGGCGCGGCAAATTCGGGCACGCGATGCGAGCTTCCCGCGGCGCGTCGCCGCGACCGAGTTCGTTTCCTGGCGGGGCGGCACCCTCCGCGGCGTCGTTCACGATGAAAATGCCTGGGCTCACTCCGGCGAAGGAGTGTCGGGTCATGCCGGCTTGTTCGGGACGGTCGGTGGCGTCCTCGTCTTGGGTCGAACGGTCGTCGACGTTCTGCACGGGCGCTCGGGCTGGTTTCTCACTCGAGAGGAGCTCTGGCCTCTGGTCAAACCGAGGCCGGGAGGAACTCTGCGTGCGGGTTTCGATAGCAAGAACGAGCATGGCTCCTCGGCGGGCGCCAAGTTCGGTCCGAGCACGATTGGCCACCTCGGCTTTACGGGAACGAGCCTCTGGTGCGACATCGAGCGCCAGATGGTGGGTGTGCTCCTCACGAACAGCGTCCACCCGTGCCGCGAGAGCGAGGCCATCCGGCGCGTGCGACCGAGGGCGTACGACTGCATGGCTGACCAGGCAGCCGCGCTGGCGTCGCGGTAGCGGCTTTCCAATAAGCTCTCTGGTACCCTTTCGGCGATGGTGGCCGACGCGAGTAGCGTGAGTGTGCGTTCCGACCAGGATGCGCTCGCCATCCGGCGCCCGCGCGTACAAAGCTACCGCTTCATTCGCGCCTACTGGACGACCTTCCAGGTGATTTTTGCCTACCTGGGGCTCGGACTCGGACGGCGTCTCTTCGGAGCCGCCTGGTACGAAAACCGCATCGTCGAGGCGCATCGCCGAAACGCGGTTCGAGTCGAGCGCACGATCGTCAAGCTGCAGGGGCTCTTCATCAAGGTGGGGCAGCTCCTCAGCATCATGGCGAACTTCTTGCCGGAACAGTTTCGAACCGGGCTCGAGGCACTCCAAGATCAGGTGCCGCCGAGGCCGTTCGAAGACATCGAGCACCGCATTCGCCTCGATTTGGGCAAGCCGGTAGACCAAATTTTTCGGCGCTTCGACCGGCGGCCGCTCGCCAGCGCTTCGCTCGGACAAGTCCACGAAGCTTACCTGCCCGACGGCACGCGCGTCGCTGTGAAGGTGCAACACCGCGACATCGACGAGATCACGCGGCTCGACCTCAAGACGATCCGCCGGATCATGGCCATCGTGCAGTTCTTCGTCCCGGTCCGCGGACTCGACGGGTATTACCTGCAGGTGCGACAGATGATCGCCGAGGAGTTGGATTTTCAGCGCGAAGCCAAAAACATCGAACGCATCGCGAACAACTTCAAGAACGACCCAGAGGTCGTCTTTCCTCGCGTCATTCCGGAGCTCTCGACGCGCCAGGTGCTGACCGCGACATTCGTGGAAGGGGTGAAGGTCGGCGACACGGCGGCCATCGATGCGGCGGCCATCGATCGCAAACGGCTCGCGCGCAAGATCGTGCGCACGTACTGCCAGATGATGTTCGTCGATGGTCTCTATCACGCCGATCCGCACCCGGGGAACATGCTGGCGCGCGTGGATGGCTCGCTCATTCTCCTCGACTTCGGGGCGGTGGCCGAACTTTCGCCGAGCATGCGCGAAGGCATCCCCGAGTTTTTGGAGGGAGTGCTCCGCCGCGACACCAATCGGCTGATCCGTGCCTTGAAGAAGATGGGTTTTTTGGCGCGTGGAGACGACGGCGAGGTCAGTGAAAAAGTCATCGAGTACTTCCACCGCAGATTTCAGGAAGAAGTGCGGCTCGACAGCTTCAATCTGA
>DASWDH010000578.1:0-6920 GCA_036395495.1 Polyangiaceae bacterium | reverse complement strand
CGTATTCGACCCGGTCGAACGGCGCGGTGATCGGCTGTCCACAACGGGTACGGCCCAGCACGCGGGCGTCCTTCTTCACCGGAATGAGCTCGAGATGAAACTTCGACGCAGGAAGAACCGAGCCGCCCATCCGCAGGGGCGAGAGCTTCACGTCGACGTCCGCCTCCAATTCTTCGAGGGTTCCGCTCACGGTTCCCACCGCGGAAGCGAAGCCGTCGAGCAGCTTGGCGCTCGGACCCATGGCCTGCATGCGCGAGAGCGGAACATCGTCGGCCACGATCTGCATGCGCACGTTGCCTCCGCGCCGGATCGTTCCGGATCCGAAGATGGACCCTCGTCCCTTCTTCAGGGTGAGCGAACGGATGTCGATGTCGAGCCCGAGGTCGGCGGCGTCGCGATCGAGCCAGTTGTAAGTGAATTCCGAATCGAGGGTGTCGTAATGCTCCTCGAACAGGTCCATCGCGCTCATGTGCAGCGTACCGCGGACACCCAGGATGCCACCGCCGCAGATATCGCTCGGCCCTCCGAGCTCGTAGTGAACGCTGGCCTTCGTTCGCCCGTGCCCGTCCACTTGTTCGAAGCGGGGGTCGGTATCGAAGTGCCACATGTGGAGAAAATCCCGCACATAGAGGTCCGCAGCATCGACGGTCGCGTCGGCAACGAGGGTGGCGGGACCGTTGAAATCGAGCCGCCCGGTCGGAACGTCGAAGGCGCTCTTGCCCTTGGTGGCGTGAAGCTCCCAAAAATCGACGGTCAGAGGATGAAAACGAACCTTGCTCGACGAAATATCTCCGAGCGGAAAATCGGCGAGCGCGAAATTCGTGATCGCCAGATCGCCGGTCAGCACCGGATCGCTGAACGTCCCCTTCATCTCCGCGCCCACCGTGGCTTTACCGGCCAATTTGAGATTGGCGAGAGGCGAGATATTCGAGAGGTCGACTTTGGCTCCCGGCGATACGGTGAGCTGGAGGTCGCTGTGAAAGCCGAGCGAAACGCTCGCCTCGATGTGGCTATCGCCGAAGTCGACCCGTGAGTTTCGAAAAATGACAGCATCGGGGCGAATGGACGCGTGACCCCCGACCCGGGCTTCCTTGACGCCGATCATGTGGTGGCGGGCGGGATCGTCGACGGCGCGATCGAATACCTCGAAGTCGGTGGTGGTGCCGGTGAAGTCGGCGTCGAGCTTGAGGGGCGCCAGGGTGCCTTCCAGGTTGCCGACGTGGGTCGCCTTGTAGAGCCAGTTCACGTGGGCGTGGGGTGTCACCCCGAGGTCACGCATCATCGCCGCGAAGCTGACGTTCGCACCATCGATCGAACCGATGCGGACGGGGGCGCCCTTCTTGAAGGGTTCGACCGCGACGTTCTTGGCGACGAGCGTGCCGTCTCCGAAGGCGATCGACACCTGTTCGGACCGGATCTGCTCCCCCTCCAGCGAAACGTCGGCGGAGAACTGTTGCATCAGATGATAACGTTCGAGCTCGACACCGACAGCGCCCACCTTTCCGCGCACGACCGGGAGCGCGGACGTGCTTGCGAAGTGTCCTTCGAGATCGGCCGTCACATACCCGTGGAGCGGTGGAAAGGGGATGAAACGATTGATCACGCCGAGCGGGGCCCTCGCGTGGACGCTCCCCTCGACGTCGGGCCGCCCCGACTGTGGCAACGTGACGAGCACGTGGCCGAGCTCGAGCTCGAGTCGGCGAGGGTCTTCGCTCCCTGCGCCACAAGACGGCAAAGTGCCCGGTTGCTCATCCGCATCGACCATGCCGGAAAGGGCAAGCCTGCGCACGAGTAGCGAGCCGCGGGCGAAGCGCACGCGTGCATCGAGGCGGCAGAGAGCGTCTTCATCCGTCGCGGTACCCGGAGCCACGTCAGGATCGATGGATAGGATCGGACGCTCGCGAACCAGCGACTGTTCACCGGCTCGAACGACGAAGTCAAAAACGGGCCCCTCGTCGGCCGATACGTCGATGTCGATGTCGTGACCTCGAAGGCGCAAACCCTCGATGTCGAGATCCATCGCCGCGTCGGTGATCGCGATCGACAGGAAGGGGGCATGGCGAACGGGACCACGGTCCTTGGTCGGCGGGAGCCTGTACTTGACGTTTTCGAGCTCACCATCGCGCACCACCGCCCGCACGCGCGGTCCGTCGATCTCGATGTGCCCCGCATCGAGTCGCCCACCCATCAGCGCGAAGAGGCGCGGGCGGACGGCGATACGCACGGCCTCGAGGGCAGTCCCGAGTCCATCGGAACCCTCGATGACGACATCGGAAAGAGCGATCGACAACGGCCAGGCCTGAACGTCGACGCGGTAACGGGCCAAGAGGCCGAGCTCTCGTTCCAGTACGGCTGCCGTCTCGCGCGATGCCCAGGCCCGCACGACCGGCGTGCGCACGAGAAGCCCAAGACCAAAAGGGACCGCGCCGACGACACCGAAAAGAACGCACCACAGACGCGCGACGAGACGACCCCAATCGCGTCGGGGTTTTCGCTGGTGCCGACGAGTGTTACGCCGCATAAGCCTTTTGGAATCGTAGCTTGCGGTCGATCCAAATGCCCATTTCGCCGCTGTTTTCTGTCGACAGCGGACGAGCTCGTAGGTAGCGAAGCGGGCGTGATTGTCGGACTTGATGCTAGGGTTGCCCACGGCGAAATTGGCCGAGTCATCGCCGGCTCGGGCGATGAGCCGATGACAAGATGAGAGAGATGACCGAGCAGGAGCCCACCACCGAACAGGGGAACGCTTCGCGCGCCATCGAGGCGCTCGAGCGGGCCGTGGTCGTCGCCGAAACGGGGGCCGCCGATCGACCGATTCTCGTGGCGAGCCAGACTGACTGGCACTCGGCGTCACTCCAGATGCTGGCCGATCTCCGCTCGCGCCTCGATCGGATCATGCTGGGCAAAGACCCCGAAGGTGGCCTCGATGCGCTGCTGGCGAACGGCGCGCTCGACGTCCTCCTGCCCGAGGTGCGTAGCATGGTGGGGTTCGGAGACGGTGAGTGGCGGCACAAAGACGTGTGGAAGCACACCAAGCAGGTCGTGCGGCAGGCGGTACCCCGGATCGAGGTGCGCTGGGCCGCGCTCCTCCACGACGTCGGCAAGGTCAAAACACGTTCGATCTCGCCCAGCGGTGAAGTTCATTTCTTCGGTCACGCGGAGGTCGGCGCGCGCATGTTCGACCGGTTGAATCGCCGCCTTCCACTGTTCTCGAGGGAACCCGCGCTGAAGGAAACGGTTCGGTTCCTGATCTTGCATCACCTTCGTGCCAACCAATACGAAGGCGATTGGACGGACAGTGCGGTTCGCCGTTTTGCGCGCGAGATGGGGGGGCACCTGGACGATCTTTTGTGCCTATCGCGTGCCGACATCACCACCAAAAGGGCCGAGAAGCGAAGGCGCGGCCTCGAGCAAATCAGCGAGCTGTCTCGGCGCATCCACACGCTGGCCGAGCAGGATGCCCTCGTGCCTCCTCTTCCGAGTGGCATCGGCGACGCCATCATGCGGGCCTTTCAGCTCCCTCCTTCGCGACTCATCGGGGACCTGAAGCGCGGCCTCGAGGCGGCGATCGACGCCGGAGAAATCGCGCCGCGTCTCGAGGCAGAGGCCTACGTTCAATTTCTCGCTGAAAATAAGAGCCGTTTCGGCCTGCCCGGCACCCAATGAGCTGAGGAGCGATGTTCAGTCACGTGTCCGTCCGATCGCGCGCAGCGTTCGTCGGGGCCGCGCTGTTGTGCCCGACGGCCGCGTTCGCCAACGGTCGTTATCCGGCGGCCAATCTGCTCGCATTCGATCCCGTCGATCGTGACCACATCGTGCTGGCTGCCACGTTCGGTTTGCTCGAGTCGCGCGACGGGGCAAAAACTTTCCGCTGGAGTTGCGAGTCGGTGCTCGGCGTCGCCGGCCAGCAGGACCTCATGATCGCGATCACCTCGGCAGGCGCGACGGTCGCCGCGAAGTACGACGGGGTCGTGAGGACCAGCGACGGATGCACGTTCGAATCTTCCCCCCAGCTCGCGGGGCGAAACGTCGGCGATCTCACTCTCTTTCGCAGCGCACCGAATATCGTGGCGGCTTTCTACGTCGACGCGAAGCTAGGCGGGGGTTTCGATTCGCAAGTCATTCGCTCGGACGACGGCGGCGGCAGCTGGTTGCCACTCGGTCCCCCTCTGCCGACCGATTTTCTGCCGCTCACGATCGACGCAGCTCCGAGCGATGCTTCGCGGATCTACCTCTCCGGCCGACTCAGCTCGGCCGACAACTACGCGTCGGCTGTTTTGCGGTCGAGCGATGGGGGCCAAACCTTCGAACGTTCCGCAATTCCAGAGTCTGCGGAGCACCACCTGGCGTACATCGCCGCGGTCCATCCCTCGGATCCGAATCGTATCTACGTCCGTGTTTGGGGCCCGAGCGGTACGACGATTTGGCTGAGCGACGACGCCGGCGTGAACTTTCGCAAGGCGTTCACCGGGACCGATCAAATTTTGGGTTTCGCGATATCGCCAGAGGGCAATGAAATTGCGTTCGGTGGCCCCGGCGATGGCATCTGGATCGCTGCCTCCGATGGAACCAACCCTCTGCGTCGTTCGGATGTGCGGCCGACGTGCCTTGCTTGGAGCGACGACGGGCTGTTCGCCTGCGCCGACATGAAAGTCGATGGCTTCTCGCTCGGTCGCTCGCGCGACGGCGCGGCGACGTTCGACCCAGTGCTCACATTCAGCGAATTGTGCGGAGAAACGGGATGTGGATCCGACGCGGCGTCCACGGTGACGTGCGCCAACGATTGGACGCTCGTCGGGCCCGCGGTCGGTGCAACGTGCCCGGCGGACGCGGGCGCTTCGGACGCGATGATAGACGGGGGCGCCTCGACCACCGACGCAGCACCCGATGAACCGGCCCCTGCTGCAGGAGCATCGGGTTGCGGCTGCGCCCTACGGCCGTCGCGGCGAACCGCGACGGCCACGGGTCCGCTGCTCATCGCCGGATGGGCGGCTTTGCGCGCGAGGCGCAGGGGTTACTTGATGAGGCGGATCATGCCCAAACGGTACGGCGCATAATCGTCGGTCGTAGGGAAGCTCGTCCGAAGATATTGATCGATGTATTTGGGGTGGCTCGGTAGATCGGCAGGAGCGCCGGCGTAGAGGTTCGAAAGAAACACGCCGGTCGCGCCCTTTTGCGCGAGCATCACGCCGGGATCGGTGTGCCCCTTGAGCGGCGGCAACCCGAAAAAGTGCATCACCGTGACCGGAACGTCGGGAAGCTCCGCGTACGGAATGGTCGTCCCTCTCTTGAGCCCTGGTCCATAGAAGACGAGAAGGTTGTTCCACGACGATGCCTGGGAAGGCACGTGCGCGCTCGCCGATGTCGTCCCCATGCCGTGATCGGAAGCGAGAATGAAATACGTAGCGTCCCACACACCCTCGTCCTTGAGCGCCTGGATGATCGAACCGATGTGCGCATCGTTCTGCAACAGGTGCAAAAGATACTGGGAGCTCGGATTGGTCATGCCCGCAGGACCCGTCCACACGTCGCGAATGCGTTGCATGTGGATACGGAGCAGACGAACGTGGTTCGTTTTGAGCTGCATGATCGCGTAGTTGGCGACGGCGTCGTCGCCGACCACGATCGAGTGGTAGGTCGGCGTCGTGTAGATCGCGTAGTTGTTGTCATCGCCGACGAACAGCGACTTGATGCCGGCCGCGGCAGTCGCCTTGAAGATATCGTCCATGCCCGAGCTGGGCGCCTCGATGAGGTGCGTGCCGGTGTGAATTATCGTGTTTCCGGAGGTCGCGCCGCCGTTGGGCCGCGAGCCATCGGGCAGCTGCACGGTGACCGCGGGGCTCGACGAATGGGACAGCTCGGCACGCACGCCGTTGTCGAGGAGGAACTTCATGTTCGTGCCGCCGTTGGCTGCCGCGGTCTGGACGGCCTGGAACATCACGCCGTCGATGACGAAGATGACCACGGTGGTCTTCGAATTGACCCCGCCATCTCCGGTGTCGCCGCCATTGCCCCCCAACCCAGTGCCCGCGCTCCCGCCCGCGCCGCCGGCGGGGTTCGACCCACCCGTTGCACCGGTATCGCCGCCGCTTCCGGTGGTGTCACCGCCGCCGGTCGTATCGCCGCCGGTGGTTCCGCCGGAGCCGGTTGCAGGGCTCCCGCTTGCGCCAGTCGACGCGCTGGTCGTGCTTCTCGAACCTGCCGTGCCGCCTGTTTCGCCACCCTGATCCCCTCCGCACGCGCCGAGCAGCACCAGCCATCCCGCTACGACGGACGCGGAGATGACCAGCGAAAGAGAACGACGCAGTCGAAGAATGGGGCCCATGATTCGATTCTTCCCGGGATGCCGCAGTCTGGACGCGAAAGTTACAGCGGACCCGATGCGGCCTGAAGGTTATGGCTCTCTCAACAATGGGTGCGCCAGCGATTTGCCTTCTCGATAAGCAATTCAGCTCGCGCGCATCCCGTGTGGTGCGAAAGTTTTGACCCGTCTTGATCCTCGCTCGGAAGCGGGAGGCTCGACGCTCAGATGTGACCGAGCAAACCGAATGTGACGCTGACGTTCGTGACTTTGCTCGTGAGCTCGGTGGTGACCACCGAGCCTCCCGATTTCGTCTCCGATTTCCAATTGCCCCCGAGGCCAATGTCTCCGGCGACACCAACGGTCAACCCGAAATGAGGTACCGGCAGAATCACCAGCTGGGGCTCGAGATCCAAGGCGAACCCATTCGCCGAGGTGGTCACGGTGGCGGCGGGAGGGCCCTGGTCCGTTTCCTCGACGCTGTCCGTAAAATAGGTGATGCCGCCTCGAAGCCAGAAGGCGATCATCGGGCTGATGGCGAGGATGTAGCCGGCCCGGGGCGAGATGGCGAAAGCATTGCGGCTCGGGAGATCGACCGAAATGCTCGCCGTGCCGTTGC
>DASWDH010000577.1:0-5246 GCA_036395495.1 Polyangiaceae bacterium | reverse complement strand
CTTCGTCTTCGTCGCCAACAAAGGCTCCGACAAGATCTCGCAGTTCTCGTTCGACGGCACGCGCGGCACACTCACGCCCAACACGCCGCCCGACGTCGCGACACCAAAGGGTGCCGAACCTCGTCACATCGCCTTTCACCCGGCTCGCCCTTTCGTGTACGTCATCGAAGAAGCGGGCGACCACGTCGAAACGTATTCGCTGGATGCCTCGCGCGGGGCTCTTTCGAGCGTGGCTTCGATCTCCACGCTGCCCGATGATGTCGACGGAGCGAAGAACACCGGAGCCGACTTACACTTCTCGCCCACCGGAAAGTTCCTTTACGGATCCAACCGCGGCCACGACAGCATCGTCATCTACGCCGTCGCCGAAGACGGGCGGCCGACGCTTTTGGGTCACCAGAGCACAGAAGGAAAGACGCCCCGCAATTTCGGCATCGACCCGACGGAAACGTACCTCTTCGCGGCCAACCAAGACTCGGGCACGCTCGTCACCTTCGCAATCGATCCCGAGCGGGGCACGCTCGCGCCCGTCCGAACGACGAAGCTCGCGACATCACCTTATTGGGTGGGGATCATCACGCTGCCCGGCGACTGAACCGAGGCGTCGTGCAACCCCCGAGTCGACGCCATCGCGCCGGCGCGCCATGATACGTTGCTTTCCGTGCAGCTTGTTCGTTTCGCTTGGGCTCCGCTCCTTGCTTCTTCGGCAGTTCTGTTTCCGGCGCTGACGAGTCGCGCGCAGACCCCACCCGCCGCGGCTGCAGCCCCGACCGTCAGCGCGGCTCCCGCCCCCTCCGCCGACCCGGCCAGCGCCGAGCCGGTCGCGACGGAGCAAGCGCCGGAGCGGGCCCGCATCCGCTACACGCTGCAGGGAATCGAAGTGCGCGGCAACACCCGCACCCGTGACCGCGTGGTGCTCCGCTACGTTCCGTTTCGACCGGGGGACATCCTCGACGTGAGCGACCCCGAAGTCGATCTGACCCGTTACCGCCTGCTCGGCACCGGGTTCTTCTCGAGCGTGCAGCTGTCGCTCCGCAAAGGGGATCGCCGCGGCGAGGTCGTGCTCGTGATCGAAGTGGTCGAGCGCAACACTTTGGTCGTCAACGACCTCTGGATGGGGCTTGCCGGCGAACGCACCAACCAGGTGGGACCGCCCAACGGCGTCTTCGCGTACGGCGGCCTCGACATTGCGGAGACCAATCTCGCCGGCACCGGCATCACCCTCGGCGCGGCCATCGGCGTGGGTTCTGATCAGCTCGCCCTGCGCACACGGTTTTTCGACCCTGCTTTCTTGGGGACGGGGTGGATGACGTCCGCGTCACTGCTCTACAACGACGCGCGCGACGTGTTCGGCAACCACAACGTCCTCTACGAGGGATTGTCGCCGACCGATCCCGTCCCCTACGCTGTCGTCAAGTACACGCGGTTCGGCGGCAACATCGGCGCGGGACACGATCTCAGCGTGGCGACGCAGTTGTGGTTCGACGTTCGCCTGGAGAAGATCCGCGCCGAGCTCCCTCGTGCCGCTTCTCACGTTCGAGGCCTCGACCGTGAACCGATCTCGTTCAACGTGATTGGTGGGGACAGCGTCCTTTCCACCATCCGAGCCACGCTCCTTCACGATACCCGCGACGAACCCATCCTGCCGACGCGCGGCTCGTTCGTCTCCATCACCGGCGATACCGCCATCGTGCCCGCCGTGGGCGACTACGGCTTCAGCAAGCTCGAGATCCGCGCCTCGCGCTGGTGGACCTTGCCGTGGAACCACGTCGTTCGACTCGAGCTCGACTACGGCGCGATCACCGGCAATGCACCATTTTTCGAGAAATTCTACGTTGGCGACTTCACCGATCTCTTGCCGGACCGCGTGCTCGGCCTCAATTTCGACAGGCGCCGAGCCCCGAACTTCCTGCGCACCGACATCGTCGAAGTTCGCTACGGCGACTACGCCGCCAAACTGCAAGGCGAATATCGTATTCCGATCTATCGAGGCCACCGCTCGGTCTACGGAATCGATCTGTTCGGCGCCGCCGGCATCTACGGGGTCGCCAGCCACCGCGACCTCACCGATCCTCCCCGCGGCTACGGCGGGCTTCGCAGGGTCCCCATCGATCTCACCTTCAATCTCGGTTTTCGCATCGACACATCGGCGGGCGGATTCTTGTTTGCCTTCTCGAATCTCGTGGGTCTGTTTCCGGTGCGCGGCGAGGCTGGTCCGTGAGGCGGCTCTTTCGCGCGCCCCTGCTCGCGTCCGTCCTCTCGATGATACCGACGACTTCGTCGGCGCAGGACGGGCCGCCGGTTCGTCAGGCTACCTTCGTCTTCGACGACAGGCAGGTCCTGCGTGTCAGCCTCGGTTACCGCGACGTGGTGGATGGATCCACGGTGGCCAAGCTGATGGGTGGGCTCCCCACGACGATCGTGATGCGCGCTTATGTCTTTCGAGACGAGGGAGGCACCGCCATCGCGGCAACCTACAAATCGTGCCGCGTGACCTTCGACCTCTGGGACGAGCTTTATCGCATCGAGATCTCGCAGACCGGAACGCTCGATGTCTCCACGGTTTCTCCGACGCTCGAAGGCGTCCTCCGTCGCTGCGGTGAAGCCGACCGGCTGCCGGTCGTGAACCGGTCGCTTCTGCGGGCACCGGGTGGCTATTATCTGGCGGGGATCGTGGAGGTGAACCCGGTCTCACCCGACATGCTCGAGCGCATCAAGAAGTGGGTGAGCCGCCCATCCGGTACGTCGACGGCTGCGCCGGGCGACGCTCTGTTCGGTTCATTCGTGGGACTGTTCGTGGCACGCATCGGCACCGCCGACCGCCAGATCGCTTTCCGCACGCAGTCGTTCTTGCCCTGACCCTCAGGTCAGCTTCTTGCGTCCCTTGGTATCCCACCACTCGCTCCACTTTTTCGGCTCTTTGCCGAACTCCTGGCGCGTCATGGCCGCAAGGGCACGCAGCGCGGCGTCGGAGATCGATTCGAGTGGATCGGACAGGGCGGCGATGAGCGTCGGGATCGAGCGGTAGAGCTTGAGCTCGCCCATGGTCCAGACCGCCGTGAGCCTCCGTTGCTCGGGCTCCTCGGCCAAGGCGACCATCCGCTCCAGGGTCTTGCGCAGCGGCAGGCCCGCCTCGTCTCGACCGGCGACGAGGGCGCGCGCCGATCGGACCGCGATGCGGCGGACGGGGGTGTTTTCGTCGAAGAGACGCGGCAAGAGAGCCGTCGCCGAATCCGCGTAGTGCAACTCGCCGAGAAGGTAGGTGGCCCAAAAGCGAACCTCCACGTCGGCGTCGGCGCTTCGCACGGCGAGAAAGGGGAGCGCGAGTCGCCGCATGGCGGCCACGATGCGCAGAACCGGGCCGCAATCGGCGGGACGCGGAAGATCGCCGAGCGCCTGGTTGCGATCGACGGTGAGCGGACCGGGAAAACGCGCGAACACCGACGGAATAGCGGCCTCCCCGAGAGCAAGTATTTCCCCGAGGGCTCGGTCCCCCTTGTCGCCACCCGCGATGACTTGGTCGACCAGGTCGGAGCGGATGAGCACGGGGGGTAAGTCGTGCAGGTGACCGCGCGAGCGGGGGGGGAGTTGCGGCTCGACCGCCATGCTGCTGGATGCCAGCGGGTCGAAGGGCCTGGTCATCCAATCGGTCGACCGGCCGGTCGAAGCAGCCGGCGCTGGGGTGGGGCTCAG
The DNA here is from genome assembly GCA_036395495.1 of Polyangiaceae bacterium. Lineage (GTDB taxonomy): Bacteria > Myxococcota_A > Polyangia > Polyangiales > Polyangiaceae > DASWDH01. The sequence continues at coordinate 1,553 of DASWDH010000577.1, read as the reverse complement.
CTCGATTTCGTCGAGCAGCGCAGCCATCGCATCGTCTTCCCCGGCTTCCTCGGAAATGGTGAGCTCCGGCGGCGTCTCTTCGGCCTCTTCCCTCGCGATCGGATTTTTGGAGATCGGCCGGACCGCCGCGACTTGGGGCGGCGGAGGCGGGCTGCGCATGCGGTAGATGGGACGGGCACTGGCCGAGGGGGCGGAGCCGGATCGGGGCGGCTTTTCCGAAGCGGCGGGGGTCCCCTCGTTCGACGAGCTCCAACCCTCATCGACGAGATCTTCCTGCCACCCTCCGCGTTTCATCACGAGTTGCGATAGGTCGATGGCGGGAGGAACCGGACGATTCGGATGCGAAGCAGGGGACGGCTGCGACGGCGAGGGTTCGGCGGTGTCGCGCTGGCTCGGCTCCGCCGATTCATCGCGCAGCATCGCCCGTTTTTTGCGCACCAGGATGCGTTCGAGCGCCGCGGCGAGGAATGGCTTCATGGCGAGGACATCGCCGATGTTGCCGAGGTCGACGGCTTCGTCGCCGTCGTCGCCGTAGAGCAGCGCCACGCACCGCCCGAAGACATGAATGGGCAGCACCAGCACGTCGCGTGACGCCGAACGGCCGAGATCCGAACGCAAGTCGCCGTCGAGACCGGCCCGCTTGAGGGCTCCGACGACCGGCGTGCCGCGTTCGCGTGCCTGCGAGAGGATGCTTGGCAGATCGAGCGCGAACCCGACCGTGCGTATTTTCTCGCGACCGGCACCCTGCCCCCCCGCGTCGTGGCCCGCCGCGAGATCGCCGTGCACCACGAAGAGGGCGGCGTACTCGAAGTATTGCTTTGCGAACGCAAAGAAAACCTCCAAGGCTTCTTCGGCTGTCGACGCATCCTCGAACTGAAGCTCGGCGACGGCCGGCGTGAGCGGGCCTCGACGGCGTTCGACGCGGTCGGAAGGAATCGTATTCCCGAGGGCGCGCCGAGCCCATCCGAGCAGCACCTTGCTGGAAAGCTGCTCGGCCTTGCGTCGTCGCCGTTTCTCGACCTGTGCGGCGGTCGCCATCGTCGCCTCCATGATGAACCCCGGCGGAGGACCGGCAGGCGTGGGTTTCGGCCGGGCAGCCGACGAAGGAGGACCCGACGTTGGTACCGGCGTGGCGGGCAGGGGCGACTCGGGGGGCGTCGATGCCGGAGCGAGCGGCGCCTCGAGCGTGATCGCATCGGGTGTCGAACGCATGCTCGCAGGCGTCGTCGGCGTCGGGAACCCGACCGCGGACGCTTCTGTCGACGCGTCGGAACCGTTCAGCACTTCGGGCACAGGCGTTCGTGGTGGCGGTGGAAGGGGTGGCGGCTCCGCGCTCTCGGCGCTCGGCGTGAGAATCATGCCGGGCCAAGTATTGTGTTTGATCGTGGGCGGAGCGTACTCGTCGGTCCCGATCGCTTGCGTCGAAGACGGCGGGGGCGGCACCACGCGATCGACGATCGTACCTCCGCGCGTCCCTGCCCCAGCGATCTCGACGAGGGGAGCCGTTTCGTCGCCGGAAGGTGGAACGCTCGGACCCGGATCGGTCCCCCCTT
>DASWDH010000576.1:0-11446 GCA_036395495.1 Polyangiaceae bacterium | reverse complement strand
TCCATTCTTGGTGTTGTCGCTGCAGCTGGACGTCTGGCAAACGTTGGTCGTGCAGACGAAGCTCGCGCAATCCGCGCCGGCCGAACAGCTCTTGCCGCTCGCGCAGCCGGAGCACATCGTCCCGCCGCAATCGATGTCGCTCTCACTGCCGTTCTTGATGGTGTCGCTGCAAGTGGGCGTCTGGCAAATCCCCCCGGTGCAGACGCCGCTCGTGCAATCTCCTGCCACCGTGCAGTGCAGTCCATTGCCGCACTTCTTCGTCGGAGCGCACCCGCCGCCGCAGTCCGCGTCCGTCTCGGTGCCGTTCTTCACGCCGTCGCTGCACGATGCGCCCGAGCAGCTTCCGCTGGTACAGACGAGGCTCACGCAATCGCTTCCCGACGAGCAGCCTTGACCGGTACTGCAGCGAACGCAGGTGGTAGCTCCACCGCAGTCAGTGCCGGTTTCGGCGCCATTTTTCATGCCGTCGCTGCAGCTCGGTGCCTGACACCTGTTCGAGGTGCACACGCTGCTCGCGCAGTCGCTTCCGGCACCGCACGTGGCGTTGGTGCCGCAACGCGGGCAGCTCGTCGCGCCTCCGCAGTCGATGTCGGTCTCCCCTCCGTTCTTCACGACGTCGGTGCAAGCGGGCGCTTTGCACGTTCCGGAGGTGCATACGCCGCTCGTACAGTCGCTGGCGACAGTGCAAGTCCTGCTCGTGGCGCAGCGCGGGCAGGTCGTCGCGCCTCCGCAATCGATGTCGCTCTCGCCTCCGTTCTTCGCCGCGTCAGTGCAGGAAGGCATCTGACATTTGAGCGGACTGCCGGAGCAAACCAAGCTCATACAGTCGGAACCCACGGCGCACGACAGGTTGTTCGCGCACGGGCTGCAGGTCCCGCCGCAATCGACGTCGGTTTCGCTGCCGTTCTTCGCGCCGTCGCTGCATCCGGGCGTCTGGCAGATGCCCGTCTTGCAGAAGGTGCTGGAGCAGTCGCCATCGCCGGAGCACTTCCTGCCCACCGCGCATTTCGAGCAGGTACTTCCGCAGTCGACGTCCGTTTCGGTGCCGTTCTGGACGCCGTCGCTGCAGGTAGGCGCCTGGCATGTGACGTTGCAGACGCCGCTCGTGCAGTCGTTCGCACCGGTGCAGCTCCTGCCAGGGACGCACTTCGGGCAGCTGCCGCCGCAATCGGTGTCGCTCTCCGTCCCGTTCTTGACGACGTCCATGCAGGTAGGCGCGAGGCAGATGCCGCCCGAGCAGACGCCGCTCTGGCAATCGCTCGCGCCGTTGCATTTCCTGCTGGCGGCGCATTTGGCGCAGCTCGGGCCCCCGCAGTCGGTGTCGGTCTCGCTCCCGTTCTTGACGAGGTCCGAGCAAATCGGCGTTTGACAGATGTTCGAAACGCAGACGCCACTCTGGCAATCGGCCGCGCCACCGCACACGCCGCCGGCCGAGCACTTGGGGCACGTGCCCCCTCCGCAATCCACGTCGGTCTCGCTCGCGTTTTTGACGAAGTCGGTGCAAGTGGCCGCCTTGCAGGTCGAGGGGGCGCCGGTGCACACGCCGCTTTGGCAATCTCCCGCGCCGGCACACAGCCTGCCCGTGCCGCATTTCGGGCAGAGCGAGCCGCAATCGACATCGGTCTCGGTCTGATTCTTCACTCCGTCGGAGCAGCTCGCCGTTCGACAGAGGCCACCCGTGCACACGCCGCTCTTGCAATCGCCGCCGGCCGCGCAGGCGCGGTTCGCGTCGCAACGAGGACAAGTCTGGCTCGCCCCCCCGCAATCGATGTCGGACTCGTCGCCGTTCTTGACGACGTCCGAGCAGGTCGGAATCTGGCAGCGGGAGCCGGAGCACACCCCGCTCTTGCAATCGTTTGCCAAGCCGCATGCCTGCCCCGCTACGCACGTCGATCCGCAGACGCCGCCGCAATCGATGTCCGACTCGGTGCGGTTGATGACGGCGTCGGTGCAAGTCGCCACCTGGCAGACGCCGCTCGTGCACACCCGGCTGCCGCAGTCGGCTGCGGCTCCGCATTTCTTGCCGTCGCCGCAAGGACTACATCCCGAAGCTGGACCGCCGCAATCGCGGTCTGACTCTGTGCCGTTGAGCACGCCGTCGGTGCAGCTCGGATTTTGGCAGACGTTCGACGTGCAAACGCCGCTCGTGCAATCGCTCGGCAGGACGCACCGTCTGGTCGGAGGACAAGCAACGCAGGCGCCGCCGCCGCAATCGACGTCGGTTTCGGTACCATTTTTCACGGTATCGCCACAGCCCGCAACCTGGCAGACGTTCGACGTGCAGACGCCGTTCTGGCAGTCGCTGCCGCCCGCACAAGCTTTGCCGGCCGCGCAACGCGAGCAGAGGGTCGATCCGCCGCAGTCCTTGTCCGTCTCGCCGCCGTTTTTCACCGCATCGCTGCAGCTTGCGGCCTGGCAAATGTTGGTCGTGCAGACGCCGCTGGCGCAGTCGTTGCCCCCGGTGCAGGCCCCTCCGGTGGGACAGGCGGGACAAGCCGCTCCCCCGCAGTCGACGTCGGATTCGCCCTGATTTTGCACCGTGTCGCTGCAGCTGGCGACCTGACAGACGTTCGTCACGCAATGGATGCTCGTGCAGTCGCCGGCACCCGCACATTTCTTGTTCGCTTCACATTTGGGGCATGACGGGCCGCCGCAATCGGTGTCCGTTTCGCTGCCATTGAAGATCGAATCGTTGCAGGTAGCGCCCGCGCACTTTCCGTCTTTGCAGGAGAGCGTCGTGCAGTCCGCGCCCGCCGAGCATCGCTGGGTCTCCTTGCAGGCGGGACACGCCCCACCGCAATCGATGTCGGTTTCGGTGCCGTTTTTCAAATGGTCGTTGCAGACAGCCGGCTGGCACACGAAGTCCTTGCAAACGAGCGACAGGCAATCGGAATTGCCGGTGCACGCTTGATCGGCACGGCACGCTCCGCAATCCTTTCCGCCGCAATCGACGTCGGTCTCCTCTGCATTTTTGACACCGTCGTTGCAGGTGGCCGGCTGGCAGACATTCGGCCCGCTGGCGTCGGTCGACAAGGCACCGCCGCTCGTGTTCCCGCCTTGCACGATGCCGCCGCCGACCACCGAAGCTTCGGCCGAGGCGTCACGTCCGGCATCTGGCGTGGGCGCCGTGTTGGAGCAGACACCCGTCGCGCAGTCCTTGCCTTCGCCGCACAGTTTGCCGACGGCGCAGGGGCTACACGGACCACCGCAGTCGACGTCGACTTCTCCCTCGTTCTTCACGCCATCCGCACAGGTCGGCGGCTGACAGCTGCCCGCCGTGCACACGCCCTCCTGGCAATCTGCGTTCATCAGGCATTTCTTGAAGGTGGCACACCTGCTGAAGCAGCTTCCGCCGCAGTCGACGTCGGTCTCTTCGCCGTTCTTCACGTGATCGGTGCAGCCCGGTGTAACGCAGATGGCGTTGGTGCACACGCCATCGACGCAATCAGTTTTCGTGTTGCACGCCTTGTCGGCAGGGCAGTGTTGGCAAACGCTGCCGCCGCAATCGATATCCGACTCGTCGCCGTTTTTCACGGCGTCGAAGCAGGTCGGCGCTTTCGCGTCGCCGCCTGTCTCGCTGCCGGCAAGGCTGCCGTCGTTGGCGCTCGGCCCAAAGCCGGTGTAGTCGGGAAAGCTGCACGATGCGATGCTCACCGCCATCGCACTCAACACCGCGAAGATGGAGCGGCCCGGTACGGTCATCTTACAAGAGCATACCGGCAAACATTCGCCCGGGCGAATCGAATGTCCTCAATGCGACGTCGCGTTCGGTAAAAGTCTTGAACGCTTTATTACGCACAGGGCCCCACACGCGTTCCCGCCGTGGCCGGGTTCCCTGGAACTGCCCGACTGAACATTTAGAGTCCGGACATGGCAAAAACCGTTACCACGCGACGGCCGCCATGGATGACGACGCCCTCATCCAGTGCTTCGGACGATCTCCATCACCTCGGCATCGCTGAGGATGTGATGAGAATCCTTGGCCCGCGCGAGGATGGCATCCACGAGGACCTTGTTCGGCTCGATGCCCCGCAGCTTCAGCCAATAGGTGACGTTCGAGGTCCCCGACATGTAGCCGATGCAGATTTCCTGCTTGCGGCCGAACGTCCCGGCCGGGACGCCCGAATAAATGCGATCGGCGAGCCATGCGTCGCCTTTCGCTTGCGCCTTGATGATGGCGGCTGCGTGCACGCCGGTCGCCGTGCGAAATGCGTCGCGGCCAACCAGGGGGTAATTGATGGGGACGTCCCACCCGACGGCGCGGGCCGCGGCTTGGCAATAATCGAGCAGCCTGGTGAGGTCCTGTTCCTCGAGCAACCCGAGCAGCTTGAGATTGAGCAGAATCAGCTCCATCGCCGCGTTACCCACGCGCTCGCCGATACCGAGGGCGGTTCCGTGGACGCGATCGGCGCCGTATTCGAGCGCCCACAGCGCGTTTTCCAGCGCGAGGCCGCGGTCGTTGTGCCCGTGCCAATCGATGCCGACCTCTGCGCCCGACTCGTGGACGATCTGCCTCGTGAAGCGGACGAGATTGTGAACCCCGTCCGGCGTTGCGTGACCGACGGTGTCGGCCAGGCAGAGACGCTTGGCTCCGTGGTCGATCGCCATTTCGAACAATGTACGGAGCACCTTCGGCCGCGAACGGGTCGTGTCCTCGGTGACGTAGCAGACCTCGAGCCCACCTTTGACGGCGGCGTCGATCGCATCGGAGGAGCGCCGAACGATGAGATCGAGCTCCCAATCCTCGGCAAGCTGTCGGATCGGCGAGCTGCCGATGAAAATGAAAGCTTCCACCGCAATCCCGGCACGCTGCGACACCTCGATCATCGGCGTGACGTCGCCCACCACCGTGCGTCCGGCGCAGCCTGGGCGGATACGGAGCTTCGAGCCGGTGATCGCTTTGCACATGCGCACGACATCTTCGAACGCCCGCTCGGAGCTGCCGGGCAGCCCGATGTCCGCAGCATGAATCCCGATGTCGTTCATGAGATGCAAGATCTCGATCTTCGCCTCGACCGGAGGATCGGTGACGCTCGGGTTCTGCAGCCCGTCGCGCAGCGTCTCGTCCAAGAACATGACGCCCTTCGGGATGAGCCGCCCCCGGCGCTCGACCTCGTTCCAGTCGTAGATCAGGTCGAGGGTCGCCGGCTGCATGATGGAAATATGGCCCGCTATTCGATGAGCGGCACGCCGGTCATCGCAGGGGGTTGCAAAAGGCCCATGAGCTTCAGCATGGTCGGAGCTACGTCGCAGATCCGCCCACCCGGACGAACCCGCGCGTTTGCGTCACCGCTGTTGACGTAAAGCAGGGGAACGGGATTCATCGTATGTGCGGTGTGCGGGCCGCCCGTCGACGGATCACGCATGAGCTCGCAATTGCCGTGGTCGGCGGTGATGATCACGGCGCCGCCCACGTGTTGCGCCGCGTCAGTGATGGCGCCCACGCCCTGGTCGACGGCTTCCACCGCTCGGATGGCCGCTTCGAGCTTGCCGGTATGGCCGACCATGTCCGGATTGGCAAAATTCACCAATACAAAGTCGTACTTGCCGCTGCGAATCGCCGAAGCGGCCGCGTCGGCTACCTTCGGCTCGCTCATCTCCGGCTTCTCGTCATACGTCTTCACGTCGCGTGGTGATGGGATCATCTGCCGGTCCTCGCCGGCAAATGGTTCCTCGCGCCCTCCGTTGAAGAAGTAGGTGACGTGGGCATACTTCTCCGTTTCGGCACAACGAAACTGCGTCTTGCCCTGGCGGGCCAGAATCTCCGGAAAGATGTCGGGGTAGCTTTCCTTCGGGTAGGCGACGGGCAACGGAAACGTCTTGTCGTACGTGGTCATGCAGACGTAGACGCCGAAGGGGGCGCGCAGTCCCCCGGGGCGCGGAAACTCCGAGAAAGCCGGATCGGTGAGAGCTTGCGTGATCTCGCGGGCACGATCGGGGCGAAAGTTGAAAAAGATCGCCGTATCCTTGCCGGCGTCGACGCCTTGGTAGTCGCCGATGACGACCGGATCGACGAATTCGTCGCCTACCCCGACGGCATAGGATGCACGAATGGCCTCGAGTGCATTCGCCGATCGCAGCGCATCGCCGAGAACGATCGCCCGCCAGGCACGTTCGACTCGATCCCAACGCTTGTCGCGATCCATCGCCCAGTAGCGGCCGACCACCACGCCGATTTCTGCCTTGCCACGCAGGTGCTCGAGCACCAGCGCGACGAAGCCTTCGCCGCTCTGCGGCGGCGTATCTCGTCCATCCAGAAAGGCGTGCACCAATACGGGTACCTTCGCCGCCGACGCGAGATCCACGAGCGCGAGCAGGTGCCCGAGCGAGCTGTGCACACCGCCGTTGGACACCAGCCCGAGAAGATGCAGGCGCCCTCCCCGTGAACGGGCCCCTTCGATCGCGCTCTTCAGCACCGCGTTGTTTCCCAACGTGCCATTGGCGACGTCGACATCGATGCGCGAGATATCCATCATCGCGATGCGGCCGGCGCCGAAATTCAAATGGCCCACCTCGCTGTTCCCCATTTGACCCGGAGGAAGACCGACGTCGGGACCGCTCGTGCCGATGACCGTGTGCGGATAACGAGCACGCAGCTCGTCGAGGTGGGGAGTCCTCGCGAGCCTCACAGCGTTGTCGGCCGTCTCGGCTCGCTCCCCAAAACCATCAAGGATAACGAGAACTACGGGGCGCGGAACACTCGAAGCCGACATGCAACCACTCTAGCAGCAAATGCACCATCGAGATCGATCTGCGCGTGCGCTCGGCGATCTACCCACAGCAACCCCGATTGGAGCCCCTCGGGGACGATGCTCGTTCGAGCGCCCGCCCACCGTTTCGCTCATCGGCACTAGGCCGAACGTCCGCGCCATTCGATGCGGGAAGTTTCGACTCGCGAAGAAAGGAAGATTATCATTACAGTTCATGCCCTGGGTGCGTGCCCTTCTCCACGGCCAAGTCGTATTTGCGCGCGCAAGGCCGGACGGGAGCCTTCTCGTCGCGGGGGATCGAGTCGAGGTTTGTTATAGCCCCAACGCGAGTCGGCTCTATCGCGCGCGAGCACGGAACGTCGTCAGGCAGAACGATGCGACCGTGCTTCCCGAGGATGCTTGCGCGCCGCGTCTCGACAGTGCTCCTCGCCTGAAGAGCGCGCCCATCATGATGCGGTCGGTGACGAAGAAGCCCGCGCAGTCGACGGCGATGCCCAAAGTCAGCAAAGACACCATCGTCGCGTTCGCGGATGGGGCTTGCTCGGGAAACCCCGGACCCGCGGGTCTCGGCGTCGTGGTGTTGGACGCCGGCACGCGGACCGAAATCAGCGAACATCTTGGCCAGGCAACCAACAACATCGCAGAATTGACGGCGATCGAGCGCGTACTCGACCTCGTGCCCGAGGGGGGACGACCGCTCGTCATCTACACCGACAGTGCGTACGCTATCGGCGTTCTTTCCAAAGGATGGAAGGCGAAGGCCAATCTCCCCCTGGTCGAGCGGGTTCGCGATCGGCTGGCCAAGCGACCGGCCACGCGCCTTTTCCACGTGCGCGGGCATTCTGGCATCGAACTCAACGAGCGGGCCGACGAGCTCGCTCGGGAGGCCGTGCGCACCGGCCGCTCACGTTCGGAACGCGTGGGTTAGCGGAGCTTTTCGGGTATACGGGGGGAACGGGGGCGAGGGTGCTTCGCCAGTGCCAGTTCCCTCGGTTCGGTGCGACCATGTGGGCCTATCGCGACTCCGATGAAACGATCTGACTGCGAGGATCCGACACCGTAATGGCGAGCCGCGTGCGCAACGCCGAGTTCGGGGTACCGCGCGACGGCCTGCGCGCGTCGGCATGGAGCCGAGTGCGCGCTTATTTCCTGGCCGAGAACCCGAATTTCTGGGTGGCCATGGTGCCCGCGCTGGCGCTTTCGGCACTGCTCTTCACGCGGAGCCTCACGACGAACTTCATCTTCGACGAGCAGGAAGCGTTGCTGGCCAATCCGTACGTGAACGGCAAAAACCTGCGGTTCATCGATGTGATCCATCGCGATTTTTGGGGGCTGCCCCCGGAGAGAAGTGTCGGAAGCTACCGCCCGCTCCCCAACATGCTTTGGCGAGCGATTGCCTCCGGAATGCGCGCGCTGCACGACGTGATCGCGTCGGTCACCCACAGCCGCACGACGTACACGCTCTACCCATGGGTCTTTCACTGGTGCAACGTCATCCTGCACGCAGCCAACGGCGCTCTGCTGGTGTGCGCCGTCTTTCATCTGACCAGGCGCCGCGGTCTCGCGTGGCTCGCCGGCACGATATTCGTCGGCTGCGCCGTGCTGACCGAGGCAGTATCGGGCGTCGTCGGAACGGCCGATGTTCTCGGAGGTCTCGGCGCGTTGCTCGGGCTTTGCGCCCTTCAATGGCCGCTGTGGAGCATGCCGCTCGGCGTGTTCGGCGCGATGATGGTGGGGCTTTTTTCCAAGGAAAGCGCGCTCGTGTGCGTTCCTCTGATTCCACTCGCCGCGCTGTGGCTTGCCCCCTACACCCATCCATCGCGACCGCTCTCGTTCGTGCGTTTCCTCTTCGCGCTCGTCGCGACGGTGGCGGCTTTCGTCCTCTACGTCGAGTGCCGCAAGCGCTGGTTTCCTTCCACGATCGCTTCCGAGCTTCTCGAGCCTTTGCCCACGGGAGCGGGCCGCGTGCAGCGTGTGATGCGCTCCCTTCTGCTCTGGTTTCACCAGCCCTCTCTGCCCAGAGATCCGTTGAACAACCCGCTGGTCCTGGTCGATTTTCCGCATCGCGTCGCGGGCGCATTGCGCGTCTATTGGCGGGGGCTCTGTCAGCTCGTCTTCCCGCGCACGCTGAGCGGCGATTATTCTTTTCCGCAGGAGCCGGCGCCCGATCAAATCATCTTCCCGGAGAGCGTGCTCGGTGGGCTCGCCATGGTGCTACCTCCGATCGTTGCGGTGGGGCTCTGGCTGCGCTCGATCGCGCTGCGCCGTCGAGCCGCGCGCAGAGGGCGCACGCGGGGGCCGAACCTGGCCGGGGTTCACCATGCGCTGCTCGCGGTTTCGCTGGTGTGGATCGTGGTGAGCTACTTTCCACACTCGAACATTCCCGTGCTCCTTCCTACCGTGCGAGCCGAACGTTTCCTTTATTTTCCGGCGCTCGGCTCGAGCGTTCTGTTTGCTTGGTACTTCGCCGCCTTCCACGAGCCGGGGAGCGGAAAGGCCACCAGGGCGATCGGCATCGCGCTCTTCATCGCTATCTTCGGTTTCCAGTGCATCAAAGCCCGTCTCCACGCTTTCGATTACACCGACGACCTCGTGTTTTGGCGTGCCACGAAGGACGCCGTGCCCCGCAGTGCGAAAGCACACCTCAATTACTCGGTGATGTGGGGCGCGCGCGGCCATCTCGATACCCGGCTCGCCGAAAGCCAAGTCGCGGTCGGCCTGGCGCCCCGTTGGGCCATGGCGCACATCTACCTCGGCGACACGCTCTGCCGCCTGCATCGCCCCGACGAGGCGTGGCCGCACTACGTCGACGGCTTCAAAATCGCCGACAACGACCCCAACCTCATCGCCCTTGCCCTTCAGTGCGTCTGGGACGAGGGGGCCTTCAAGCGGCACGAAGATGAGCTCCTCACGCTCGCCGACGACCACCCCGACAGCTGGCTCGATTTCCTGGCCAAAGACGTATCGGCCAACGGAACGGAGAACGGCGGCGTCAACGCCAAGTATCGCCCGCGCGGCTACAACGAGGGGCCTAAAGATTAAGATTAGTGCACGAAGTACCGGATCGACCGCGTCGTCGTCGACCCTCGCGCCGTGACGGCCTACGAACCAGCTTTCAACGCGCTCCGCTCTCTTGGCTTTCGTGAACGAGAACCGCGAACCGCGCTCGAACATGTACAGGCAGACGCCCAGATGGGAGGTGCTAGCGTCGAAAGCATCCTACGCCGGGCACTCGCATGGCTCGCCGCAACGCCCTGACGTCCTTCGAGAAGTTCTTTATTCCTTCGTCGCGAGCGCCGATAACTTAGCGCCGTCGATGCGGCAGACGCGCCAGGCCGCGAGGAGCTCGGCGCCGAGCCCAAAATAGAATTGCTGGGCAGGATGATTCCAATCGAGCACCGCCCATTCGAAGCGGCCGCACCCCGCCTCCACGGCGCGGCGAGCGAGCTCCCTCAAAAACGCGGTGCCAATCCCGAGCCGGCGCGCGTCGGGGCGTACGAAGAGATCTTCCAGAAAGAGCGAAGGTCGCGCGAGAAACGTGGAGTAGGTCATGAAATAGAGCGCATAGCCCACCACTTCGACTTCACGCTCGGCGACGAGCAGCTCGAAGCGCTTCGCTTCGAAATCCGCGAAGAAGCGCGACTCGGCTTCGGCGTCGGGACCTTCGAGCTTCTCGAAATCAGCAAGCGCGCGCACCAGAGCGATGACGGCAGGGAGATCGCTCGAGCGCGCAGGTCGGATTACAAAGTCCATGCTCGTGATGGTCAGTACGGCAGGCAATTGGCAACTTTGAACGTGTTCAATCCCATTTGACAGGCTCCGCAGTTCGTTGCCGCAAACATGCTCGCGGTTGTTCCCGGCACGGCCGTGCCCCGCACGCACACGACCGGACCTTGGAATCCGACACCTTGCCACGCGCACTCAATCTTGCCCGTGCTGTACTCACTGATGTTGCAGGAGTGGCTGTTCGAAATGCAGCCCTCTCGTTCGCTCGTCAATGAGATGGGGATGTAGATCGGATTGGTGATGTACGCGTTGGAGTTGACCGAGAGGTTGGGCCACGTGACGAGCTCTTCCGGCGCCGGAACTCTCCAATCGCTGAAGCCATCGAGATTGAGCGCGTCGCAATGCTTGGCAGCGTCCTTGTTGGTCATCAGCGCCGTCGATGCGGCCTTCTCCCAGACAAGGCAGGTCTTCTTGTCCAACAGTGAGCTCCCGCCGACGACGACTGTGCCGGTCCCAGGCGTGCAGCTCGGCGCCGCGCTATCCGCGTTTCCTGCATCCACCGTCGTCGAACCCGCGCCTCCCGTGCCGGCCTGCCCGGACGAGCCACCCGTCGCTCCGCTCCCGCCGCCCGCGCTTGCACCACCGCTGCTATCGCTCCCTCCCACGCCGCTCGTTCCAACGGCGCTCCCTCCGGATCCGGGTCCGCTCACGCCCGCGCCCGCGCCGCCACCGGTCACGTTCGAGCTCGACGAGACGTCGTCGGCGCTGCAAGCCGCCGAAGCGACGATAAATGCGAACAGGCTTAGGCGCGAAAGATGGCGGAGCATGGGCGAGCGCCTCACCCTGCAAAGCTTCCTCCATCCTGTCAAGGTTCGTTCGCGATTGCGAAGAGCGAGACCGCCCTCGCTGCATCGCAAGACGGACGTAATCGCTTGTCACCTACCATTACTGCGTCAGATCTTGCCTATGACAGATCACGATCGGCAATTGCCGCGTGTCGGCCAGGTAAG
>DASWDH010000575.1:0-2169 GCA_036395495.1 Polyangiaceae bacterium | reverse complement strand
GGGGGCTATTCACTCCCCTCTCCGAGGAAACGACCAATCTCGACTTAGCCATCGCGCTTCGCCCATGCGAGCTCCTGCTCGTGGCCCCCGATCGTCTCGGGGTATTGCACGATCTGACAGCGACTCTCGGGCTCGCGGCCGCTCGGGGCTATCGCGTCTCACACGTCGTTCTCTCCAGCCCCGCCGTGCCCGACCTCTCCACCGGGTTCAATGCAGCCGAACTCACGCGCCTTGGCGTCGCGCGTCCGCTCGCCGTCTACCCCCGCGCCGATGAGCACGACGCTGCGACGCTCGCCAGCGCAACCGCGACCTTCGAAGCGATAGAACGACAAGCCGCCTCCTTCCAGGTAGGAGCCTTCTGAAGAGCTGGCTCCCCCTCGGTGGCAAAGCCGGACAACCCTGCGGACAGCAGGCACCTCCCTCGCGGACACCTGACCGGACAGACGGACAGCCCGAGCGCCCGTGATTAGGTCCGCAGCCGCCCGCGCTCCAGCTGCAGGCGTTGCTGGGCGATTTTCTGAGCGATTGCCGCGTCATGCGTGACGAAAATCACGATGCAACCGCGCGCAACTTCCTCGTGGACCGCGCTCAGCAGCCGCTCGGTGCCGTCGGGATCGAGACCCGTGGTCGGTTCGTCGAGCAGGAGAAGGGCCGGGGCATGCACCAGGGCACGCGCCAGCGCGACGCGTTGGCGCTGACCGCGCGAGAGAAGCCGCACCGGTTTGTCGCCGAACCCCTCCATGGCGAATCGCTCGCTCGCACGCCTCCACGCCCCGTCGGGCGCGACACCATAAAGGGAAGCGGTCAGACGAACGTTCTGCCTCGAAGACAGATCGGGATAGCAGTGTGTCTCGTGCGAGACCCAGCCAATTTGCCTGCGAATCTCAGCACTTACATGCTCATTCGAGCCGTTCGACCCGTAAATGATCCGGCCGGTGGTCGGCGGGATCAGGGTTCCAAGAATTCCAAGTAATGTGCTTTTGCCAGATCCGTTGTGCCCTTCTAGCGTCGTGATTTCTCCGCGGCGAAACGTGGCGTCGATCCCGCGCAAAGCTGCCGTTGCACCAAAGCTCCTCGTGACACCTTGAACGACCACTCGCTCGATGGGGTCCATTTTCCCGCTCGCTCGGAGAGCGCGCAGAGCATAGCATCGATACGTCCGTCCTTTGGCACTGCATACCGATGACGTATCGAGACTTTCGGCCAGTGACGCTCTCTGGAACCGAGACTGGTGCTAAGATGTCCCCGATGACATCCGCCGTCGCCATCGCGCGAGAGCCCCCTCCGGCCATCGCGCGCCTGCGGACCGCTGTCGAACAAGCCTTGGAGGGGAAGCCGGACGCCGTCGAGCTCGCGCTGGTCGCGCTGCTCGCCCGCGGGCACGTTCTCATCGAGGATGTGCCTGGTGTCGGTAAGACGACGCTCGCCAGGGCCGTGGCCAAGGCAGTCGGCGGAGAGCTCCGGCGTGTGCAGTTCACGAGCGATCTTCTGCCGAGCGACGTGCTCGGTGTTTCGGTCTATGACCAACGCCGCGGGGACTTCGTCCTTCGACAAGGTCCGATTTTCGCCAACATTCTTCTCGCCGACGAGATCAATCGAGCGAGCCCGCGCACGCAGTCCGCGCTGCTCGAGGCGATGAACGAGGGCCAAGTCTCTCTCGATGGTCAGACGATTCCTCTGCCCGATCCCTTCTTCGTCCTCGCAACGCAAAACCCGCAAGATTTCGCCGGCACGTTTCCGCTTCCGGAATCGCAACTCGATCGTTTCATGGTCCGCATTCGCATCGGCTATCCTCCGCCGCAGGTCGAGATGCGTCTGTTGCTCGACGGTGTGAGCGATCACGCGAAAAACGTCGTGACGGTGCTCGATCCCGCGCAGCTCGTCGCCCTGCAGCGCGAGGTGGACCGAGTCGCCGTCGATACCGCTCTCGCCACCTACCTGCAGGCGATTCTCGTGGCGACGCGCACGTCGCCCGCGCTTTCGCTCGGCGCTTCCACACGCGCGGGGATGAATCTTTCGCGCGCCGCGCGGGCGCGCGCTCTGCTTCGCGGCAGGCTGTACTGCATTGCCGACGACATCCACGAGCTCGCCGTACCGGTGCTGGCTCACCGCGTTCGCCTCTCCGCTCACGCCGAGGGTTACGTTCCTTCGAGGGATGAAACGGAAGGG
>DASWDH010000574.1:0-7923 GCA_036395495.1 Polyangiaceae bacterium | reverse complement strand
AGCTGGCCGAACGCTCGACCCGGTGACCGGCACGCTTTCCACCACGACGGAGACGACCGACCCTCTCGTGCAGCGCGGCGCGCAGCTTTTCTTCAGCGATACGTTCGCGGGCAACGGTCGCACTTGCGGCACTTGCCATCGGCTGGAAGACAATCTGACCATCGATCCGGCGTTCGTGGCCACGCTCCCCTCGAACGACCCGCTCTTCATTTTCCCCGAGGGTCTCGAGGACCGCACGCTCTTGCCGCATGCCCTCATTCGCGAGAACGTCGATGGCTTCGACGACCTCGGGCACAAGTTCGTCGAGCGCAGCGTTCCGCACACACTCGCCATGAGTACGTCGATCGGCGAAGCCATCACCCAACAGCGCGGGTTCAACGATCCCCCGGTTCCCTCCTCACTTCTGCACGCGGATGGCCCACCGCCGGATCAGCGCACGGGCTGGGGAGGCGACGGAGCACCGGGCCGCGGCACGCTCATCGAGTTCGCCTTCGGCGCCGTCGTCCAGCATTTCACGCTGTCGCTCAGCCGCTTCATCGGATCGAGCTTCCGCGTCCCCACGCAGGCCGAGCTCGAGGCACTCGAAGCCTTCCAGCTCTTCAGCGGGCGGCAAAAGAACCCGAACACCGGCGCCATCACGTTCGGCGATCCTGCGGTGAACGCCGGAAGGGACGCCGCCCTCGGCAGTGCGCAGTGCGTGACGTGCCATCGAGACCTCGTGGGCAGCCCGACCATCAACTTCGACATCAACACCGGGGTGGAGAACCTCGTGATTCCGTTCCGCACGTCGACCAACATGCCGAAGGATGGCGGTTTCGGTGTCATCAATTTCGACCCGACGACCAACCAGCCGGTTGCCGGCACGGTGGCGACCGGCTTCGGCGATGCCCAATTCAATGTTCCCCCGCTCTACGAAGCCGCCGACACGGGGCCGTTCTTCCACAATGGCGCCGTCGCGACGATCGAAGATGCGGTGAACTTCTATTCGACGGCCGAATTTCTGAACTCGCCGGGAGCTCGTATTTTCGCCGCACCCGACCAGAGCGTCTTTCCGGCTCAAAAGAACAGCATCGTCGGGTTCATGCGCACGATCAATGCGCTGACGAACATCGTCCAAATCCGAAGGCGCGTGACCTATCTGCGCGACAACGCAACACCCGGAGGCACGACGATCATGAACGTCGCGATCAAGGACGCCCAGGACGCAATCAGCGATCTCACGACCACGACCCTGACTGGCACCGCGACGGCCAATGCGTTGCAGGCTCTGCGGACCGTGAAACTGAGCCTCGAAAACTCGCTCCCGTTCGCGAATAACCAACCGACGACACCGATGATCCAGGTCCTCGCCTGGTTGGACATTGCGAAAAACAATCTCATCGCCAGCAATCCGCTCAACGATTTTTGAATCCAGATTGAAACGAGCGGCACCCCCGGACTCGATGGGATGCGCGGACAAATGCTATGGTCCGGCAGATGTTTGGCTACCCATCGACGCTTTCCTATATCTTTAGGCCTTGGCTGCAAGGAACGTTGCTCGCGGTCGTCGTGACGATCGGAGCAGCGGGGAAGGCGCGCGCAGCGACGCCGACGATTTCGAACGGCACCTTGGCAGCGACCTGTGCGTTTCCCGACGTGATCTGCGTCGGCACATCGAGCTGTCGCTGTACGGCCACGCTGGTGCATCCGAGGCTCGTGCTCTATGCAGCGCACTGCGGCACGGCCACCCGATTCACGATGGGCGAACGCCGCAATGGCCCCATGCTGACCGCCAGCAATTCGCAGGTCAATCCGGGTTGGGGAAAGAAGCCCAACCCGAACGACGACGTCGACTTGGATTGGGCCTTCGCCGTGCTGACCGAGCCGGTGACCGACATCCCGGTGACACCCGTCGCCTACGGATGTGAGCTCGATCAGGTCGTTCGCGTCGGGCAGCAGGTGTACCAGTGCGGATTCGGTGCGCCGAACAACGGGGTGAAGTACTGGAAGACCAACACGATCGCCGCGCTCGCCGATGGGGTCGTTACGACCGGCAAAGGTGGCGTCGCATGCCCCGGCGATTCGGGCGGACCGCTGCTGGTTCGTTTGATGGACAATAGCTGGCGCACCATCGGCATCACGTCGACGATCGTGCCCGACGAGATCCTGCCCCAGTGTGGCAACCCAGGCACGTGGAATGATTACTCCCGGTTGCGCCGCGAGATGATCGAGTGGGTCGAGACGGCTTCCGGGATCGACATCACTCCCTGTCACGATCGCGAGGGCAACTGGAAGCCAACGGCAGAGTGCGGAGGGTTCTTCGCGGGGGACACCGGCGGTGTCGGCACCTGGGCCAACGCGTGCCAAGGCACTCCCGTCGTCGCCAAGAGCGCAACTTGCGCCAGCGGCGTGCCCGATGCCGGCGCGAGAGACGCGACCCTCGCAGAAGCTGGCGCGACGAACGACGCGGCGACGACGATGGATGCCAGTGTGCTCGATACCGGCAACGTCGGAGTCGGCGGCAGCGCGGGCGCGAGCGGCAGCAACGGCGGCGCGGGTGTTACCGGCACGGGGGGAGCGGGCCATGTCGCGAATGACGGCGGCACGCCGGTGGATGCGCCGGACGTGGTCGACGAAAGCGGGTGCACCTGCCGCGTCCCCGGCACTGCCCATCGTCACACGAACCCGCCCGTGGCTTGGGGTGCCGGCGTCGTGGCGCTGGTCATCGCATTGCGGCGCCGCAAGAGCATGCCGGATCGCAGCCGGTCCTATCGGGGGCTTTCATAATGCGATGGTTGACCTGGGCGACCCTTTCACTGGCCGCGTGCTTTGCGCTCGGTTGCGAGTTCGTTGCCGATGAGGAATCGAGCTCCACGGAAACGAGCGGCAATCCGCCGATGACCTGCTCGGGCAATCCCGATCCGCTCGCCACGGGAATCAAAGGAACCGATGACCACGATTGTTTGTTGATCGACTTGGCGCAGCGCTACCGGCATCCCGATCCCATGCTGGTCAAGGCGCAGGTGCAGCAGGAATCGGTCTTCAATCTGTTCGCCACGAGCTCCGATATTCCCTGCAACATCCCCACCGGGTGGACCAAGGCGGAGTCGAAGTCCTTCGGGCTGATTCAGATCACGCCAGCTTGCAACGAAGCAACCTCGATCTCGCTCGCGAATGGACATCCCAATTTGACACAGGATCAAATGTCAGCGCTCTGGGAAACGTCTGTCTACAATCCCGCGCGCAATCTCGACGTAGGTATCGATACGATCGTGGGGATGCTCACCAGGCTCCGCCAGCGCTTCCCCGGATGCACCGAGACGCAGTACAAGCTCATGTCCGCGGGAGCCTACAATTCCGGAGAGCTCTCCGTGAGCGGCTGCGGCATCTACAACGAGCGGGCACAATTCTACGTGAACGCGATTCTCGTGCACTACCGCCTGTTCAGCGGCCGGGCGGGATGGCCGAATCCGTATTGATCTAACGCGCGGCTCGCTTCGGGCGCGAGAGAATGCGCGCGCATGCGTGCTGAATGCGATCGGCGAACGACGAGTTGGGGTGCGAGCTCAAGTAGCCGTTCACGGAATCGGCGTCCGTGCGACCCATCTTGCAGAGCGCCACGATGCGTTCGGCGCCGCGCTCGGGCCCGAGCGATCCATCTGGGTAGCGCGCGGCATGCTCGTCGAGCAATGACACGGCTCGGTTGGCGTCGCCCGAGCGAAGGGCCTGATCGGCCTCCCACAAGAGGCGCGTCTCTTCGGTGAGCGTGCTCGGCGGACGGACAGGGGCCGGCGGCTCGGCCGTCGGAACAGGCGCTTCGGGCGCGGCGGCGGGGGCCGGCGGGGCGGGGCTCGGGGCGCCCGCGAAAGGGGACGGGGTGGCTGCTGGCCCGTGGCTCGCTACGCGCGCCGCGTGCGAGTTCGCCGCCGTGCGCGACCCGGGCTGCGGCGGCGCAGGGGCGGCGCGCTTTGCCGATACTTCGCGCCGATCGTCGGAGCTCGCGCGGAGCGGCGTGGTCACGTTGGCCTCGGGCGCGGCGGGCTGGGCAGCCAACGACTGCGTTGCGGCGGCCGACCGAGTGGACGGCGCATTGCCGCCGTGCGTTCGATCCACGGCGTGGGTCATCGCGAGGTCGCTGCGCAAAGCATGCACCGCGAAATAGCCTCCGGCCCCGAGCGACGACGCGAGCGCAACGCCCGCAATGCCCTTCGTGATCGCTCCGAAGAACGGAACGGCTTTGCCCCAAGCGGCGTCGGCCGCCACGCCGAGAACGACACCGCCCGCGAGCCTTGCGAAAAACCTGGTCTCGAGTCTTGCTCGGCGGTGGGCCGGCATCGGATCGCCATCGCGTGCCAGCTCGAGCAACTTTCGCGTCTGATGACTGAGCTCGCTCATCCTAGCCTCCAAGTATCCCGCCGGCGATGGCGCTCAGCAGCTCGTTCGAAATCGCGACGGGCAGCACGCAGCCGCGAAGAAACCGTGCTCGCATTGACCCCCGTCACCTCCGCGATTTCGGCCGCCGTTAGCTGCTCGAGCTCGGCCAGCACGAAGACTTCTCGCTTCTCGTCGTCCAGCTCTTCGAGCAGCTGCTGCACGAGGCGCGCTGCCTCGACTTTGGCCAGCGACTCGTGGGGGCCCGGCTGCCGCAAATCCTCGATCGTTTCGGGGTCGGTGTGGGGCAGGACGGCGTGCGGACTCTTGCGGCGCGTGGTCCTTCGGTACTCGCGCACGACGCGCACGAGGATGGCGAAGATCCACGCCTTGGCTGACCCGCGCCCGGCCAAGTCGTCCAATCGAAAATCACCGAGGCGGCGGTGGATGACGAGAAAGACGTGCTGGACCACGTCGTCGACACTGCTTTCGTCCACGCCGAGGCGGCGCGCGCCGCGCCAGACGAATTCAACATGCGTACGGTAAAATTCTCTGAAATCGTGGATCGGCCGAGAGTGCTCGGCAGGAGGAATGCAAGCCTCCCCGGCGGTCGCGATGGCATGCACCCCAGACGACATCAGCATCTCCAGGGGTATCTGGCCGGTACCATCACCATTCATTGTCAAAAGTGTACCTCGAGACCTGCTGCGGCCCGCAAACCGACCGGCGTGCGCCGATAGACCGTCCCCGCCCCCTCGACGAAGAACTCGGTACGAACGAGGGGAACGACCGCATCGAGCTCGAGGCGCGTCGACAAGCGGGTGGACAGGTTCCACAAGAAAATGCCCCCAGCTTGTACGGTGGCGCCTCTCATCGAGCCGTCCGTGGGAGCTTCCGAACCAAAGCCGCTCGCCCTGACCCAATCGAGGCCGCCGCGCGCACAGGGGGCCAGCGATACGGTCGCATCCACGAGAGGATAGCAGGCGCCCAGCGCAACGGCAGCCAAGGTAAAATCCGCCCCGACCGCATCGCGCCCCGCAACGGTGCCTCGTTGCTTGGCGAAGTAGGCGCCCGACGCTTCCCAGCGGATGCCCGCGAGCATCCAGCCGAATCCGAGCTCGCCACCGTACGTCGGCGAGGGAACCGAGCCGACATCTGCCGCGATTTGAACTGCCAGCGAAGGCGGCACCAAGCCGGCAACGGGGCGAGGCGGACGCGGCGGTGTTTCTCGCTCGCGAGGAACGGGCGGCGGGGGCACGTCGCGCGCATGAATCGCGAGCGCCATCACCAGGGCAGCCGCTCGGGTCACCGAATCGCAGGTCGGACCTTCGAGCGAGCGGCGGCTTTCGACGCCGCTGCTCGTGCGCAACGCGAGATCGACGGTCCATCGATCCGGCGCCGCACGCGCCACGATGCCGCGGGCGCCGAGGGCAGCGGGTTCACCCTCTGCGCTGCCCACGATCTCGCTCACGTAGCGTCGCACCGTTTCGCGGTCGGGACATTCGACCGGAGCGCGCCAGTCGAGATCCAGCGCCGGCGCGGCCGCATGTGCGGTCGTTTGGAGAGCGACCACCATAGGGACAAGGCCTCGTGACAGCGGGCGGCGATGGCTCGGGGAAAGGAAATCCGAACGCATACTTCGCTGCGATCCCTAGCAGTCGTCTTGGCACGACGAGAAACAAAACGATGCATGGTCGAGAAATGGCCGGAAAGAGCCGGGCTGCGGCGGACTTGACCTGCCTCCGACCGCAGGGCAAGGTACCCGCGATGGGTGTCGCCTTACGTTCGACGAGGGCCTGCCCCGTCGGGCTGACCGTGCTCGCACTGGCGACGGCATGCGGCCCTGCTCGCGTGTCGGTGGGGGACGACCGCACGCCGGTGACCGGTACCGATTCCGGAAGCGCTCTCGATGCGGCTACCATCCACGCGGGTCTCATCTCGGTGATCAACAACTCCAATTGCAGCAACCAAATCGCAACCGGTTTGGCGCCTCGCGAAGGTTCGACGACCAACGTCGATATCTGTGGTCTCAGCAACGCGATCTATTGGCAATCGGGACTCGACGTGTTGTGCGACGGCGTGATGACGACCACATGCAACGCGGATACCGATCCCCTCTACCAACCGACCACCGTTGCCAAAGATTCGTTCGGCAACAGCCTCGATGCGGCGGTCGTACCCTACGTCGAGGTATCCGCGCCGACGAGCAGGTTCGACTACACGAAAGTGCTGCGGATGGGTAGCGTCGTCGCGGTCATTTACCAGACGCGAATGAGCTTTGGTATCGTGGGCACCGAGGGAGTCGCGGACGTGATCGGCGATGCCTCGTATGCTATGGCCAAAGAAGTCGGCATCGATCCCGATCCCGTGAGAGGCGGGATCAGTTCGGGCGTCACGTACATCGCGTTCACCGGAACTGGCAACATCGTCACCCGCAACGAGGACCGCGCCGAAGCGCTCAAGCTCGGCGAAGCCGCAGCCGCGGTTCTGATACGTGCGGGTATGTGAGTGATCTTCAGGCCGCCTTGAGTCGCCGCTCGATCAGCCGGCGGAGAGGCGGGAACAGATCGAGCGCGAGAGCTGCCTTGGGCGAGAAGAACGCGGCCTCGACGACCTCGCGGTTGTCGATCTCGATGACCGGACGCTCGGTTACGTCGAGCGCGAATATCTCGACGTGCTCGCGCTTGCCCTCCCAGTCGTGCTGCTCGTCGAGAGCGAGCTTGAGATCCGAGGGCGCGGCGCGCAGCCCCGTTTCTTCGAGCAGTTCACGCAAGGCGGCATCTCGCCCCGTTTCTTTGCTCTGCACGTACCCACCGGGCAGCGAGTAGTAACGAACGTAGCTATTGCGGACCAGAAGGATCTCGCCCTGGTGCCAGATCGCCACCAATGCGCCGTGCACCTGGGGGTGGAGGGCCGCCCAGTACACGCGCATCATCCCATAAGCACTTCGATACGCGACGCGGAAGAACAGATCGATCACACCGCGCACTTTAGCGCCAACATCGGCGCGATCGCCAGCTTGGATGCCCGACGATCCCCGATCGGATGGATTCGGCCGCGGCAACGGCTTCGCGTTACTCGGCGCGGCCTTCGGCCCGGCTTCGCGTTATTCGGCGCGGCCTTCGGCCCGGCTTCGTGTTACTCGGCGCGGCCTTCGGCCCGCCTGCGTTGTGTTGTTGTTGGGTTGGTGGGTGGGGCGGATGTTCGACGGATCCCGTGCCGGCACCGCGGTGTTACTTTTTGCTCGAGCGGCGCAACATGATGCGTTCTAGCTGCTTCGTTTTGGGCGTCGTAACGATGGGCGTTCTCGGATGCCGCGAACGGGACGCCTTGACGCAGGTCCGAACGACCGACGATGTGTCACCCGCAATCGTGTCCGACGTCGGTCCGATGGGTGCGTCCGATCAGGGATCGATCCGTATGGAAGCGCTCGATCCGAACGAGCAGCCCCCCACGTTCGTGATGCGCGGCGGGCCGCGCGGCCCGGCTCGGCTGGTGTTTTTGCACGGCCTCTGCGGGCACGCGCTCGGTTATGCGCAGGCATTTCAGTGGAGCGCGTCGAAGAAGGGTACG
>DASWDH010000573.1:0-3546 GCA_036395495.1 Polyangiaceae bacterium | reverse complement strand
ATTCGGAGTGGTGAACGTCGCGACGGGCACCGTGCGAGGCATTCAAATCGGCGTCGTGAACTACGCCGACGACACCGACTTTTCGCTCGGCATCGTCAACATCATTCGAAAGGGACGCGTGGGCATCGACGTATTCGGCAGCGAAATCGGGTCCATCACCGGCGCGCTGAAGCACGGGGGCAAGTATTGGCATTACATCTACGGCGCGGCTTACAATGCGAGGCTCGACCGCGGCGGCTTCGTGCTCGGCCTCGGCGCCCACCTGCCGCTGCGTCGATCGTTCTACCTCGACGTCGATTCGTTGGCCGAAGATGACGGAGCGTTCGGCCCCATGCGGTTTTTGGCGCAGCTTCGCACAATCATCGGACGCCGCTTGGTCGGGCCACTCGCGGTCTACGGCGGTCTGACCTACAACGCTTACTTCACGAACGACGCGGCCACCGAGGCTCCGATGAAAGGGCGCTTCGTGACAAGCGGCACGAGCGGCAGCGTCACTTATTGGCGCTGGCCGGGGATGGTCGCAGGTCTTCAGTTGTCGACGGGCGATTGAACACTCCGCCGGCAGGCGGGAACAGACACTCGATTGGGATGGACCGCGTGACTCGGCGCGGCGTTCGTGCCCGCCTGCGTTTGTGTTACTCGGCGCGCCCTTCGGGCCGCCTGCGTTTGTGTTACTCGGCGCGCCCTTCGGGCCGCTTGCGTTTGTGTTACTCGGCGCGCCCTTCGCGCCGCCTGCGTTTGTGTTACTCGGCGCGCCCTTCGCGCCGCCTGCGAAAGGAGAACATCGTGAAGACTCGCCTTGCTTGGATGTGGACGACTGCCGTGCTGTTCGCCAGTTCGTCGATGGGATGTAGAATTCATAACTGCGAGCACGGCGCCGTGTGCGGGGATGATGATGACGACGAAGCTCGAGAAAATTCCTGCCACTCGCTGTGCGACCGATTGACCGTATGCGGCCATCTCGACGGAGATTCGTACGACGGCTGCGTGTCGTCCTGCTACCGCGACTACGATCGCGCGCCACACCTCACGTCCGAATATTGCAGCTGCATGTCACGTGCGTCCTGCTACGAAATCGCAGACCATCGTTGTCCGCCACCGGAAAGCAATAGCAGCACCGGCAGCACCGCAGGCGCCGGTGGATCGTCGAGCTCCGCGACGACGGCGACGACGACCGGCGCCGCGGGAGCCGCAGGCTACGGAGGTCAGGGTGGTTCGTCGGGAGCCGACGGCATGGCCGACGGCGGGCCTGGCTGCAGTCAGGACTGAAACGTTCCGCGCGGACGGGTTCAGCTGCTCCGACGTAGATTGTCCTGCCACGGCGATTGCTGGTGATCGTCGCAGAGAAAAAAGAAAAGGGCGCGCAGATCGGTGTACTCCTCGGCCACGATTTCCGCGAGAAAAGCGGGCATTTCGTCGATCTGCATGCCCTCCCACTCGAAACCGCGCACGCCCTTGGTGCGTGCGATGAGACCATAAGACATCAGACGATCGCGCGCGCGCCACTGCCGCTCGATCGCCATGCCCACCGCTTGGCCAAAGTCGGGCGGCGGCGCGAGGCGGTCGGGCAACGCAATCGAATCGAGGCCCGCACTCCAACACAACCAGGTGAGCGCGTTCCACTCCGAGCGGGCCAGCCGCATCAACGAGCGCACGTCGAGGCCTTCCAAATCGAGTCTCTCGTCGACGGTGACGTGTTCGATGTCACGTCCGTTCGCATCGCTGAAATCCGGCTCGACGTCTTCGTCGTCGAAGACGATCTCGAAGCTACGGTGCTCGAGCTGAACTGGACCTTGCGGCAGAAGCGACGAGAGATCGGGCAGCAGCCACGGGCGAACGCCGCCGGCCTGCTCGGCCATCGCTCGACGAAGCACCTCCAGGCGCGTCGCGTACTTTTGGATGACCCGACGGACCTTGCCGAGCGGCTGGCACGGCTCTTCTGGCATGTCGGCGAGGAGAGAATCGAAACGGGCTCGTGCAGGCCAGAAGTCGTACCTCGGAAACAGAACGCGCCGGTAACTCAGAAGCGACTCGCGCTGTTCGACGTAAGCGTCGCCGAGGCTCGCCGTATCTATTTCGGCACGGTCCGGGTCGCCAATCGACAACGCAACGAGGATACGCGTCACACGGTACTCGTCGCGATCGGGGGCGAGCTGGATGGCGGCGTCCACGAGATCGAGCGATGCGCGGCTGGCGATCGGAGCACAAGCGGCCATGCTACGCAGGAGGGCGGCCGGATCACCCCCTCGCAAGAGCGCATCGATGAGCACGTCCAGCTTACCGTCGGACTTCTCGATCGCGTGCATGGCAAGGGCCAGCGCTTCTCGCGGGACGAGCGGCGGTCGTAGATCCTCGAGAAAACAAAGGAGCGGATCCGTCTGTTTCGAGACGGCACACCCACGCGCGAGCGCGCAGATGGCCTCGCCCGGGCGCCGCGCCGTCGAGAGCTCGTGAGCTAGGGCTTGCCATTCATCGGCCGTTCGCCCAGCTCGAGCGAGAGCGGGCGATTGCGCCAGGTCGTCACATCGAATGCCGAAATGCGCCGTGCGCACCAGCGCGCCTCGCTCGTTGAGAAACTGCCACTCGCCGATGACGAGATCTTCCGCCATCGTTCCTCGCTCCTCGCGGATGCGCGGATCGGCGTAGGGAGTGCCGGCAGCCAGGATGCGGCGAAAGCGACCCGAGCGCAGCCCATTGACGTGCTCCGCTTCTTCGCGCAGCTCGCCGGTCTCGGAAAACAGTCGATGGGTGCCGTGCAGCTTGCCGCGTGAGAAGGTCGCTTCCTGAAGCGGCGTTCCCTCGGCCGACCACGAGCGGAAGGGCCCGTCGAGCTCACCTTCGACGAAACGGCGCACGTACCAAATTTTCGAGAACTCGTCGAGCTCGGCTTCTTTCGGCAGGTGCGGCTGCTTGACGGGATAGACGGACCCGTCGTTGAGAATGCGCTCCCCTCTTTCGTTGTAAAAATGTTCCCAGAGAAGAGCGCCGTCGTCATAACGAGCTTCGAGGCGAAACGCGCCGGGTGGGACGCAACACGAACGCAGTCGTTCCGGTGACTCGGCGCCCCGGCACGCGAACGCCTCCACCGTTCCATGCAGCCTGCCCTGACGGTATTCGCCTCGCCGAGCGAGCTCGCCATTCGGATGAAGGCGCCGAAACGGACCTTCCAGCTCGCCGTGCACGTACTGGTAATCGGATGCTGGCTCGCCGCTCGGGCGAAAATACCGGTGCACACCCGATGGCTTGCCTTCGGCGTCGACTGCACCGAGACTCCATTCGTCGGTCTCCGGCACGTAAACAGCCGCGTCAGGAACCGACGCGGGTGGTGTATGCGGCGACGGCACGCGGCAAGCCTAGCACGCCATTCGAGAACCACACCGCCGGAACGTTTACGCCACGAGCACCTTTTGTCGCGCGAGCGGAGATACCCGTTCGTCCGGAGTCAAGATACCGCGGAAATTGAGCGGGTCGGCTGCCGATAAGTGCATCGGCTGGCCAGGCCCTCTTCGGCGAACGGCGCGCAATAGGGAGACCGCTTCCGGCAAC
>DASWDH010000572.1:0-15576 GCA_036395495.1 Polyangiaceae bacterium | reverse complement strand
CGGGCCGTGGAGGCTTTGCACCGGCAATGGGCATCGATGCGAGACACATTTATCGTGACCGGAGATGTTGCCAGGAAAATCGAAGAATTGCCCTGGTTGGCTGGTCCCCGCCCGATTCGCGACGGCCAGCAGCTTCTGGCGAATCTCACCTGGGACGACCCGGCATCGTGTGAGCGATGCTCTCTCGAAACTGCGACGCTGTGCGCCAAATGCGCGAAGGCCATGAATGTCGGGGAAGCCGAGCAGCGCGCCGAACAAGCACGAGAACGCAAGAGCGAACGAGAGCACCAGCGCCGAAAGGGCGAGTGGGAGCGCGAGTTTTTGCCGCGCCACCTGGAAGAGCGCCGCGCAAAGAAGCAGTGACCCAAGAAAATAGGCGAGTGGTCTTGATGCGACGATCGGAATGGTTAGCTTCCGACCGCGGTCCTTTGTCGCCAGTTTGGGAACGAAGATGCCAGTCGAATTGTCGGTTGACCTGCCCCCTCTCGATCTCACCGTCCGAGAAGCGTTGCTGCGGTCGCGCGACAAGTTCGCTTTGAGCGATGTGAACATAACGGAACTCGCTTGGGCGGCGTTCTATCGGAATTGGGATGCGCCGATGCTGGAATCGTGGGTCGCTGCCAAGAGCTGCGAAGGGAATCGGATCGAGATCCCGAGAGGGCCGGCACCCAAGCCGCTCCCCATCGATCCGCTGAGCCCGTTGGCGTTTGCGGAGTTCGGCCTGCGCAACGGGATTCTTCCCGGGCGCGGGGTTCTCGACCAGCAAGGATGGGCCGAGGTCGACGGGCGCGCAGTCTCGCTCGGCGCGTACAGCCGGGCAGCGAGAAGGCTCCTCCGGGAGCAGGCCGCCGCAAATCCAAACGGCGCGCTCGCGAGAGAGCTGCGGGCTCTCGAGGCCCATCGCAGGCGAGCACGATGGACGATGGCCCTCACCTCCCCCCCGGTTGCGCGCCTGCCAATGCGGTCGGGGGGCACCGATTGCCATCGCATGCGGCGTTCCCGTCGGGTTCGACGCGCGCGCGGTGCGGGACAGGCACGCGCACGCCGCGGGGCTGATCCGCCAGAACCAGAACCAGAGCCACCCCACGGAGGGACGTCGCCATGAAGGCTCGACGACCTTCCGGCACCAGCTCGCCTGAGCACGAGCACACCGAGACACCGGTGCGGCCCAAATCTGTCACGCTTGCGGCGGAACCGCCTACAATCGCCGGCCAGCCTTTCGACCGCCCGTCTTCGCCAGGACCGCATGCGGCGAACGACAGTGGACCGTCCGAACGACGTGACCGCACGCAACACGCCGTCCAACCCGGCACGCGAGTATCGAATGGGCGCGACTCGATCGAATCGGGCAACCGAGAGCCAATCGCGTCGGATGCGCCACCATCGACCGACGGCATTGAGACGTCGCCCCCGACGAGGGAAATCCTCACCGTCGACGAGCTTGCGGACTTCCTTCGTCTCAATCGTAAGACCGTCTACGAAGCCATCGACCGCGGGGAAATCCCCGGCGTCCGCCGCATCGGCGAGTCGTACCGGATTCATCGCGCCACCGTGCTAGAGTGGTTCGCCTCGAGTCAAGGTCGCGTCTCGCACTCAAGGAGGCATCGATGAGTGTGCGACGTGAAACGCGGCGCGATCCGGAGACGGGCGCGACGCGGCAGTTTTGGTTGGTGGACATCGTGTTCGAACACGCGGACGGAAGAGTGGAGCGATTCAGGAAGGTCTCCCCGGTGCAGACGCACCGAGGGGCCGAGGCGTACGAACGCCAGCTTCGTCGATCGCTCCTCGAAGGAAGAGAGGAGGCCAACGACGTTCCGAGCGTGCGGGACTTCAAAGACCGCTACATCGAAGAACATTGCAAAGCGAACAAGCTGAAGCCGAGTGGCATCGACAGCCAGGAGTCCGTTTTTCGCAACCATCTCGTGCCTCTTTTCGGCGATCGTCGTCTCGATTCGTTTCGTGCGGCCGACGAAGATCGACTGAAGAAACGTCTGATGGAGCACGCCGCGTCGACTTACAACAACGCGGCTTCGGTGATGAACTCTATGCTCAATGCAGCTGAGCGTTGGAAAGTCATCCGATCGGTGCCCCATCGGTTTCTTCTCTTGAAGCGGGCCGAGGCGCGACCGAAGTTTTACGACTTCGATCAATACGAGTGGCTCGTCGGTGCAGCCGAAGCGATCGATCCCCGCACGCACGTGCTTGTGCTTTTGGGAGGCGATGCGGGCCTTCGTCGCGGGGAGATCATCGGGCTCGAATGGCCCGATGTCGATCTGCGTCGAGGGCAATTGACGATCGAGCGCTCGGAGTGGAAAGGGAAAGTCACGGCTTGCAAGGGCATGCGCTACCGCGTCGTTCCGTTGACGAAGCGGTTGCAGAAGGCCCTCACGGCTTGTCGCCATCTGCGCGGCGACCGCGTTCTCTACGCGGACGACGGCAGCACTGTCACCGCGAAGATTCTCCAGCGGTGGATGGCAGCGGCGCAAAAGCGTGCGGGACTCCGGGCGACCGGAGCGCTTCACCTCTTGCGTCACACCTTCTGTTCGCACCTCGCGATGCGAGGTGCTCCGGCGCTCTCGATCCAAAAGCTCGCCGGTCACGAGGATCTATCGACGACGCTCGGGTACATGCACCTCGCCGAGGGCGAGACCGAGCGCGCGATTCGCCTTCTCGACGAGCGCGGTTACGGCAACCTGACGGCAACGGAAGACAGCGCAGTTGGCAAGTTATCGAAATCGTAAGTGTAAATTGGTGGAGGCGCCGGGAATCGAACCCGGGTCCGGAAGCCCGTTACCTATACATCTACGTGCGTAGCTCGCGTTTTGAGTCACCCAGCTTGCGCCCACGAGCGGGCTCGCACCGAGTTAGCGGCCCAAAGTCTCGCCCCCTACGCGGGCCGCGCCGCAGGGGACCAGCCAGATCGGTTACGCCCTCCGGTGAGCTCTGGCAGGCTCATCCTTTGGACGGCTCACGACTGTTTTTTAGGCAGCGAGAGCAAGCGCGTTATCGTTCGCACTTATGGTTTCCATCCCGGGATTTGCGAGGTCGGGTGGACCCTCGGACACGCAGTACAGATTTCGTAGCCCCCGTCGAAGCCGATCGCCCCCCTTTCGTTGGGGTGGTTGAGTAACGGGACACAAGATAGGGACCCCCCGTCGGGACGCAAGAGCCGCCAGCGAACGGCGCTGATTTCGGCAGGTTAGGTTCCGCGGGGCGGCGCGTGTAAGGTAGGCTCCGAGGGCATGCGTACGGCGCGATGGGCTGTTTTGCTGGCCGGCTCGATCTGGCTGGGCGGTTGTCCGCGGCAAACCGATGAGCAGTCGGGCGGGCCTTGCATGAAGGTCGGGCAGACCTGCAAGCTCAGCCAGGGGTTGCTCGGCGTCTGTACCGAGGCGGCGCCTGGATCGTGCGATCGGGAGCCCTGCTTCGTTTGCATGGGTCAGCACTGAACGGAGTGATCCCGTGAGACGCGCCGGCGAAGCCGTGTACACGACCCGCCTGCCACCGATCGGAACGTAAGAACCTCGTTGGCAGAGTGGTAGCGCTTCGATGCGAGTCGACGTTTCAGGGTCGCGCGAATTCATCGATGTGAGCGGCGCCGTTATGCAGTTCCCGATGCGGGCGGACGACGCTGCCTCGGGACGGACGGCGATCATCCGACGAACTTTCGATTTTTCAATGATTACTCGTAGTCAAAGCCACCATTGGGGACTGATAGATTCATAGCGAACAGCGCCATGGCGTGATTGCCGCAGCATCGGCGATGCGGCAAGTGCGCTGCTCGGAAGAGCTTTGGCCCGCGGCGCGACGCGGCTTGGGCGAACGGCTGACTTCGATGCACGCCGTTCGGCAGTGGAAGGACAAGATATGCGTTGGCAGCCAGGAAACGGTCGTGTTTGGATGGCGATTGGCGCGGTGGCCGCCGCGCTCGCGTGGGCTCGACCGGCTTTCGCCGACGAGACTGCGGCGAGCGATCCGAACGCGGACGGCGTGAGCGAGATCGTGGGAGGGACGGCGGTCGGCGTGTGCGATTGGCCATCCACCGTGTTTCTCGGCAATTGCACGGCGACTTTGATCCATCCGCGGGTGATCATCACCGCCGCCCATTGCTCGCCGCGCAGCGGGGCGCGCGTGAACTTCGGCGAGAAATCGCCGTGGGCATTCACCGTCACGGCGACCAAGTGCGTCTCCGGGTCGGGCGGAACCCAAGACTGGGCGTATTGCATCTTGCCGGAGGACGAGCGTCTCGAGCACGTACCGATCCTTCCCCCCATCCACGGTTGCGAGAAAGCAAAGTTTCTGAAGCCCGGCGTGACGGTGTGGGCGGTTGGTTACGGCGCAACGTCGGCGAGGGGATCCGGGGTCGGCACGAAGCGCGCCGTGGAGGTGAAGGTCACCAACGTCACCGAGCGCGTCGTCGATGTCGACGGCGATTCGCAGCACGGGCTCTGCCACGGCGATTCGGGCGGGCCCATCTTCGTTCACCTTCAAGATGGCGCCAACGACTACGGGTGGCGCGCCGTCGGTAGCACGACCGGTTTGGTGGGTCCCGGCGGAGACTGCGCAGGCGGCACCAGGTTCATGAGCGTAAGCCAACACATTGCGGCCATCGAGAAGAACGAAGAAATCGACGTCACTCCCTGCATGGATGCGATGGGCAATTGGGATCCTGGCCCTGATTGCAAAGGCTTTCCCACCGATCCCGCTCATGCAAATGGAAGTTGGCCGGCGTGCGATCCCGGTCCGCTCTCGGCGCCGGTCGAAAGCTGCGGACCTGCGGTTGGGAGCGGCGGCAGCGTCGGTGCGGGTGGCTCGATCGGATCGGGCGGTCGCGGCGGAGCTGCCGGCGCGACGGATGCGGGGAGAGAGGGCGCTCCGGACGCGGGAAGACCGGACGCGAATGCGGGAGGGAGCGCCGGTGGGGGCGCGGGAGGGCGGGGGGAAGGCGGAGCGCGCGGCGGGGAGGGTGTTGCCGGTGCGGGCGGGGGGAGCGGGTCAAGCGCAGGTCAGCGTGCCGCTGACGGAGGGTATGTGCGAAGATCCGCGCCCGACATCGAGGGTGGTTGCGCTTGCCGCGCCGCGCGTTCCGATTCCGGCAAGGGCAGTGTCTCCTTAGCGCTCGCATTGGTACTCTCGATCGCCCGCAGGAGGTGGCGCAAAATCGAGTGACGTTGCTGGAGCTGCGGGACGCCGGCCTTTTGCGCCGGAAACCGCGAGGCCAGGTGGTTATTTGCCGATCAGGACGCGCTGCTCGCCGGCCGCCAGGATCGCCACGCGGTCGGGGCCGAGGTGGCGCTCGCGCATGTGCTCGCGCAAAAGGCGGGGGCAATCGCCGGGCTGATCGTCGGAGTTGATGAACGTATCGAAGTGCACGGGGACCATGCGCTCGGCGCCGAGCAGCGACATGGCGTCGAGCGCTTCGATGGTGTCCATGTGAACGCGGCGCATGAACGCGCGCGGCTCGGTCGGGCAGATAGGTAAGAGGGCAAGGGCGAGAGCGGGGAAGCGCTTGCGGGTGGCAACGAACTTCTCCTCGTCGAGCGCGGTGTCGCCGCCGAAATAAACGGAGAGGCCGTGGTATTCGAATACGTATCCGGTGAATGCGCGCGAATTCCAGGCTTGATCGAGCGCCCAGCGCCCGCCCACGTGCCGCACCGGCACCGCCGTCACGCGAAGGCCGGCGGCCTCGTACGACTCCCATGTATCGAGCTCGCGGCTTTCGAACGCGTAGTGCGGCATGCTCGACCGCACGCCGGGCGGGACCAGCACGATTTTCGTCTTCTGCTCGAGCATGCCGAGCGAGTCGTAGGAGAGGTGGTCGAAATGCATGTGCGAGACGACCACCGCGGTCAGCGATGGCAGATGAATAGGGTCGAGCCCCGGTTCGACGAGGCGCGGCGAAACTTGGCCCACCGTCCGCGTGAACACGGGATCGGTCAACACGAATGCGTCGTCCATCTGGACGAGCACGGTCGCGTGTCCCACCCACAAGACGGCGAGCCGGGCGTCGGCGCGCCGGGGATCCTCGATCTTTTGCTCGACCTTACGAGGTTCGCTGGGGGCGCTGAGATTGCGGGTGAGGATCCGACCGACGAAGCCGCAGCTCGCGAGCGCCATCGAGAGCGGTAAGAAGAATCGAAGCCAGCGAGGCATTAAAAATACCGAATGGCGAGCGCGCTGATGACCTCGCGCCGCTTCAAATTCGGCGCGACCGTGACGGTGAAGCCGAGCACCCCGAACAGCGTGTAGGCTCCCACCTCGACGGCAGCGCCATCCCCTTCGCTCGCGCGGTAATACGATGCGCCGGCCGACCACGCGAGTGTCTCGCCATAGCCGACGATGGGCAAGTAGACGCGGGACCCCACGCGACCGATCCAGCTCGTCCCGTCGTTCGACGCGCAGCAAGCCCATTCCGGTGACGCGTACAGTTCGATGGCGCCGGCGTGGCGGGCGACTGGCTCGATGACGAAGAAACGAACCGGATGCGCGGCGAGGCCGAACGCATATACGAACGGGGTGATCTGCCAACGAACGCCGCCGCCGACGTGGCTCGACCCGGTGACCAGAAGGGGACTCGGCACGAGTTGGGCGAGCGTCCAGACGCCCGCCGTTGCCAGGGGACTCAGTCGAATCGGTGGAAACCTGGCGTCCTCGGCCCGCGCGCCGCTCGTCGCCGCGATGACGGCGCTCGCGACGAGGAGCTGGGACACGCGCCACCGGAGCACGGGACGAGCCTTACCACTCTGCGCTCCGGATGGGATGATCTTCGCGCGGCTCTACACGAGACCGGCAATAGGGCCCGTGCAGTACATCGGGTGACCGAAGGTGGTCTGCGGGAAGCCGAACAGATTCAAGATCGAAACCAGGACGTTGTTGTGCGGCTTGGCTCCGCTGCGCGGGGCGCCGGCCGACGCCGGAGCCGAGCCGATTTGAATCCACCGGTTTCCCTTGAGCACACCCCCTCCGCCTCCGATCAAGACGATGGGAATGTTGTGTTGGTCGTGCGTGTCGGGCTTTTGGAGCTCGGTGATGTAGAGAATGACCGAGTTGTCGAGCAGCGTCTTGCCGTTGCCTTCGGTGATTGCCTTCATTCTCGCGAGCAGACTGGCGAGCTTCTGCGCGTACCAGTTGTAGATGACCTCGAGGGCGCCAGGCTGAAATCCCCCGTCGTGCTGATAACCGTGGTGGTTGTCTTGCAAGACCGAGCCGTCGGTATTTTTGAGGAAGGTGAGCAGGAACTTCGCCTCGGAGTCGCTCCACTGCATCGTGGCCACATTGGTGAGACCGCACGCGAGGGCGATGACCAGCATCTCCTGCATGACATCGCCCTTGGCGGGAACCATCACCCCCTTGAAGATGCCCCCACCGGAGTCTCCATCTTCGTAGTAGCCGGGCGTCTGGTTGACGTCGGTCGGAGCGGCGCAGGTGCCGCTCACCGCTGCGCCGAGGCGCGCCTGCGCGTCTTGGATCATCGCGAGGTGGGCGTCGAGCTTCATGCGATCTTCGGCGCCCAGCTTGGACGACAGCGCTTTGTATTGGCTCGAGACCGAGTCGAGAATCGACCGGTTCCAGGTAAGCTGCGCCTGCTGCTGTTGGCCTGTCTGCCCGACGTCGGAAAAGAGGCGCTTCCACGTGTTCGCCGGATCGGTGGCCGGGGGAATGGGCATGTTGGAGCCGGCGTACGTCAGTTGATTCGACGGATGTGGCATTCCGCCCGCCGCGATCCCGGTCGACCATCCAGCGGAGAACTCGAGACTCTTGAACTTCAGGCCGGCCGAGATCTTGGCGGCGATCACCTGGTCGATCGAGGGACCGTCGGCGAATCCAGCGAGTCCGGCATTCGTATCGAATTTGCCGGGCAAGAGCTGCTGGCCGGTCAGGATGCCGGCCATCCCGCGGGCATGAGGTCCGGCGGCGCCGATATTGCCAATCTTCAGATCGACGCCGTCGATCAGCGTCATCTGATCTTGGTAAGGCGCGAGCGGCGAGAGCATCTTCTGCAACGTGAAGCTCGCCGACGTACCGGTGGGCCGCCATTTGTCGAGCAGCGTCCCGCCGGGGTTGAAGAAGACGATGAATCTCGTCGCCGTGGTGGCTTGGGCGTGGGTCGTGCGGGGGGTGAGCATGGCCGACAAGAAAGGCAGTCCCACCGCAACGCCGCCGGTGCCGCGCAGCAGCGTCCTTCGGGTGATTCGGTTTTTGGAGTGGATCATCGGCGAACTCCCTGGCATTACTGCGTCACATCCTCGCTACCAGATCGTTTCATCGGAGTAGCCATAAGCCAACTAAAGTACTGACCGGACAGGCGGAACTGGCTGCCGGCGAAGCCTGACGGCCGCTGCCGTCTGATGCCAACTTCCGACGGCCTCGCCGTAACTTACCTGGCCGACATGCGGCAATGGCTGATCGTGATCTGTCATGGCCAAGATCTGACACCGTCATGCTAGGGCGAAGCGGGGCGGTAAAGGAACGCGTCGGTTTGCGTGAGCGCCAGTAGGAGCTCTTGCACGTTGCCGTTCGCTCGCGTGAACGCCGCTTCGAGCGACGCGCGAACGCATGCGTCGGCAGGTGTTTCGGCTCGGCCGTATCCGTAGGCCAGCCACTTGCCGACGTAGCATTTGCGCGCGTCCTGGCTTTGGGCCAAACGCTCGGCGAGCCGGACGACCCCCTTGAAATCGCCGCGGGCGTCGGTGTCCTCGATGTGCGCGGAGTCGTCGATGGGCAGACCGTTGTCGAGGTCCCGCCAGAGCCCGGCGCCGTCGAAATGTTCGAACGCGAAGCCGAGCGGATCGAGATAGGTGTGGCACCCTGCGCAAGCGGCCTGCGATCGGTGCGACTCGTAACGTTGGCGGGTGGTTGCACCGGCCACCGTCTCCGGCTCTTTGACCATCGCCGCGATGTCCGGAGGCGGCGCGGCCACATGACCGCAAAGCAGCTTTTCGTAAACCGTCTTGCCCCGAATGACCGGATTCGTGCGGGTTCCCGGTGTGGTCAAAGCCAGAAAGGCGCCTTGCGACAGGATGCCTTGGCGTCGCGTGGTGTCGAGATTGGTCTTTTGGAAAGTGGTCCCGGTGACGCCGGGCACCCCATAAAACGCGGCGAGGGCGTCGTTCATGAACGTGTAGGGCGCGGTGTAGAGCGTCTTCAGATCCCCCGCGCCCCGGAACACGACGTCATCGACGAGCTGCGCGGCCTCTTCGCGCAGCAATGAGCCCATGCCCGGTTTGAACGTCGGATAGGCCTGCGCATTTTTTTGCAGGGTATCGAGACCGCGTGTCCCGTACAGCTGCTCGTGAAAGAAGCGGACGACTTGATGCGACCGAGGGTCCGCGAGCAGCCGTTTGGCTTGCGCGAGGACGTCCGGCGCAGTTTTGAGCTGCCCCTGCGCCGCTGCGTTCAATAGCGGCGCGTCGGGCATCGAGCCCCAGAGCAGATACGAGAGCCGGTTGGCCATCTCGTACGCCAATGGGCGCGCGAGCTCGGGAGCGAGGTCGGCTGCCGGCTCGCCGAACTCGACGCGATACAGGAACTGCGGCGACTGAAGCACGACCTCGATGACCGCGCGGATGCCGCCGGCGAAGTCGCCTCCGAGCATGCGCCCCTTGGTGAAGACGTCGTTCAAGAATGTCGTGTCGGCCGCGAGAAGCGGGCGCCGATAGGCTCGCGGGCCAAAGGCGGCAATGAACTGCTGAGCGCACGCCGTTTCGCTGCTCTTGCTCGGATCGCACCCGGCGGTCGCTATGCCGACGGCGAGGGTCTTAGTGGCATTCGTTGCGACGTCGCGAGCCAAAGAACGATAACCGTCGACGAGAAGGGCCGATACACTGAGGGCGTCGGCGTCGTTGCCGAACCCGTTGCCGGTCTCCTCGCCGGGCAAAGCATCCGCGGGGTTCGTGGCGACCCCCAAGAGATCGCGGATCGTATTGTTGATCTCGAACCGTATGAGCCGGCGAAGGGGAGCGCGCGTCAAGGTGGGAACCGTACAGTCGGTGGATCCCCCGCCGGTGGATCCGCCGCCGGTGGGGCCGCCTGTCCCAGCAGAACCCGGCCGGAGACCGCCTGAGAAGTCGGGCGCTTCTCCTATCTGAGCCGTGCATCCGGCGACGATCCAATGCGCGACAGCCAGCGTCCCGATCGGAGCGAGGCGACGAATCTTCCCGCGGTCACGCGTCATCGAAGGCCTCCCAAGAACGGACGCTCTTTGCCGGTATAGTTGGTAGTTGGCGGCCGGAGTTCGGGCTCATTTTTCTATCGCAATACCCGCCGTCGAAAAAATGAGCCGAGAGGGGGGCGGATCACTACTACTCCGCGTGGCGTTGCGTCTCAGGGTCGGTGACCCACGACCCATCCTGGCTTCGAGAGAGTCGATGGCGGATCTCGACGATGCCGCTCTCGCCGTCGCCGCTGCCGCGGGCGATCCCGACGCTCACGCAGCGATCTGGGATCGCTATTCTGCTCTCGTGCGAAGAATCCTGGTGCGGGGCATCGGAGGGGGCAGCGACGTCGAGGATTTGGTGCAGGACGTATTCATGCGCTTCTATTCGAGTCGGAAGCTCCTGCGGGATCCCGATGCCTTGCGAAGCTTCTTGTTTGGAATCGCCATCCGAGCAGCTGCGACCGAGCTCCGCGGGCGACGCATTCGCAGCTGGCTGCGGCTCACGAGGCACGGCGTCGTCGACGACGTCGAAGCACCGGAAACGGATCCCAACGCTCGGTTGGCCGTCGTCCGACTGTACGCGATTCTCGACGGGCTGAATGCGAAGAGCCGCCTCGCGTTCGTGCTCCACTTCATCGAGGGTTGGGAGCTCTCGCAAGTTGCCGCGGCTTTCGATGTCTCGCTTGCCACGATCAAGCGGCGGCTTTCGCGGGCGTACATGCATGTCGCGTTGCGAGCGCAGAACGACGACCTCTTGTCCGGCTACCTGGTCGAGACGAGCGAGCCCGTCCGAAAGGGATCCCGATGACGATCCGTCCTCCGAGATTCGACGGCACCGATGTCCTGTTCTCCCGTTTGGCGCGCATGCTCGAGGTGCAGCGCTCGGCCGAGCCGTCGCCCGAAGCGGCGTCGCAATCGCGAAGGCGGTTCCACGCGAGCATCCGGGCCAGGCGCGCCCAAGTGACGCGACCGACGGCGTGGATGCGAAGCGCGACCGTCGCCTGCGCAGCCGCGGCGGTGGTCATCGGAGCCGGGCTCGGCGTTCGCGAGATCGGACGGCAGGTGGCGGATGCGCCGTCGACATCGACGATGCCCGGCGTATGGGACGACGGTGTCAAAGCGCGTGTGCGGACCGCCTTCTTCGAAACGGGGGCGGTCTATGCGGTCGACACGTACGAGCGGGTCGCACGGCTTCTCGATCGCTATGCCGAAGCGTTGACCGCCATGCAGAGCGAAACGCGAGGAGCAGAGCTCTCGGAGCTCAGAATGCAGTGCCTCGATCGACGTGCCGGCGAGTTGTCGGCGCTGACGTCGGTCTTCGCCAAGGCATCGGAGTCGGGAGTCGTCGAGCACGCCGTCGCGGCGACCACCGCGCTGACCGATGTTCATCGGTGCTCCGACGAGGCCACCTTGAGAGCGACCGTTCGTCTGCCGACCGATGCCGGAGCGCGCCGTCGCATCGGCGCGGTACGGGCCAAGCTGGACGAGGCACAAAGCCTCGCGCGAGCGGGCCAGCTTCACAGGGGGCTCGAGCTCGCCCGGCAGGTCGCGGCCGACGCCGCCTCGGTGGCCCACGCGTCGCTCGAAGCCGAGGCGCTCTCGCTGCTCGGCGTCTTGCAACGAGAGGTCAGTGATCATCCAAGTGCCGAGGCTACTTTCCGCGACGCCGAGCGAGCGGCCGCGCGGGCCCACGATGATGTTCAGCGGGCGGTGATCTTGACCGACCTTTTCGAGCTGGTTGGCCATCTGATGGCACGCCACGGCGATGGTATGGCGCTGCGTGAAGCGGCGGACGAGGCCATCTTGCGAGCATCCGATTTGTCGCACTTGCGTGCGCGATTCTCGAGCTGCGAGGCCGAAGTGCTGCAGCAGGCAGGTCGCCGAGACGAAGCTTTGCGGGCGGCCGAACGAGCCGTTCGCTTGTGGGAGAAGACCGGCCAAAATGCGAGCCTGGATCTCGCGCACGCGCTCCACAGCCATGCGCGCATTCTGGGCGGCCTCGAGCGATACAAAGAGGCTAGGCATTCGGCGGAGCGCGCGCTCGCCATCTATCGAAACCAGCTCGGCCCCGAGCATCCGGACGTGGGGCGATCCTATAAGTACATCGGTGACTTCTTGATGATGAGGGGCCGCTACGCCGACGCCCGTCCTTACTACCAGCGAGCCATCGCGATCGCCGAACGATCCGTCGGTCACGAAAGCAAAGACATTCGCGGAGCCTACAACGGGCTTGCGGCCGTGCTGCAGCACGAAGGGGAGCTCGACGAAGCCTTGCGCTATTACAGCGAAGCGCTGGCCATTTCCGACAGGATCGCTACCTCGGACTCGAGTGCGGCCATTCTCCTCAACATGGCCGAAGCGCTTCGCGCGCTTCGACGTTCCGACGAGGCGCGACGAGCTTGTGAACGCGCGCGCGGCATCTTGGAAGCGGGCGAGGCTTCGGGGCGAGCGAATCCCATCAACATTCCGACGGCCCTCGATTGTCTCGCGCAGCTACGTTCCGACGAACGCGACTATGCCGGTGCCGTCGCGCTCTTCCAGCGCGCGCTCTCGCATTACGAGGGGAGCAGTCTGGATACGCCCAGCCACGCCGCGACGCTCCTCCACCTCGGTCAAACGTACTTGGCGATGGAACGCGCGCGCGAAGCATTGCCCCTGCTAGAACGTGCGGTGGCTGTCTACGACACGCACGAGTGTGACGGGAGCGACACCGGCGACGCGCATTTCGCGCTGGCGCGCGCGCTCTCGACCACGGCGGCCGACCGCGCCCGAGCCATCACGCTGGCCGAGCGCGCTCGCGACGACTACTCGGCGGCAGGCGCGTGGCGAGACGGCGAGCGCGAGAAGGTCAGCAGCTGGCTGAATCGTCGCTGAGCGTCAGTGCTTGACGGCTCGAGGTCAGGGGTGAAAAAAGAGCATCATGGCCGACCCCGTCGACGTACCCGAAACGATACGTTGCTTCGGCCGGCGCTTTCGCGCGATCTGCTGGTGACCGTGGATGGTGCGGTCATCGGCACGTACCCTCCCTGCCCGTGTCCACCAGGCGACTTCTGAGAAGTGCTCTGGTCATCATCCCGTGCAGAGCACCTCCGGCGGGCGAGCCGCCGAAGGTGCCCTGTGGTGGGAGATGACTAGTACCGGTAGTGGTCGGCCTTGAAGGGGCCTTGCACCGGTATTCCCAGGTACTCGGCCTGGGATGGGGTGAGCTTGGTGAGCTCGACGCCGAGCTTGGCGAGGTGAAGCGAAGCTACCTTTTCGTCGAGGTGCTTGGGTAGGACGTGCACGCCGAGGGGAAGTTTGCCGCGCTCGCGCCAGAGCATGAGTTGCGCGAGCACCTGGTTGGTGAACGAGTTGGACATGACGAACGACGGGTGTCCTTCCGCGCAGCCGAGATTCACGAGGCGCCCGCGCGCGAGCACGATGAGCTTCTTGCCGTCGGGGAAGACGAATTGGTCGACCAGCTCCTTGACGTTGATCTCTTTGATCTCGGGGTGACTCTCCAGCCACTTGATCTGGATTTCGGCATCGAAGTGGCCGATGTTGCAGAGGATGGCCCCGTCTTTCATCCGCTTCATGTGGTCGCCGGTGATGACGTCCGAGCAACCGGTCGCGGTGACGAAGATGTCGCCTTCGGGAGCGAGCGCCTCCATCGTTTTGACCTCGTAGCCCTCCATTGCCGCTTGCAGGGCGCAGATGGGGTCGATCTCGGTGATGACGACGCGGGCTCCGAAGCCGCGCAGCGCCTGCGCGCATCCTTTGCCGACGTCGCCGTAGCCGCACACGACGGCGACCTTGCCGGCGATCATGACGCCGGTCGCTCGCTTGATGCCATCGAGCAACGACTCGCGGCAGCCGTAAAGATTGTCGAACTTCGACTTGGTCACCGAGTCGTTCACATTGATGGCGGGCACCTTGAGCTCGCCCTTGCGATGCATGTCGTAAAGGCGATGCACCCCAGTCGTGGTCTCTTCCGATAGCCCGACGATGCCGTCTTTTCCGAAGAGCTCGGGGTGTTTCTTGTGGGCAATGGCCGTGAGATCGCCGCCGTCGTCGAGAATGAGGTGAGGACCTTTGCCGTTCGGGAACGCGGTGAGCTGCTGCTCGATGCACCAATCGTATTCGGCCTCGGTCTCCCCCTTCCACGCGAAGACCGGCACGCCGGTGACGGCGATGGCAGCCGCCGCCTGATCCTGGGTCGAGTAGATGTTGCAGCTCGTCCAAGTAACCTCGGCGCCCAGTGTGCGCAGCGTTTCGATCAGCACCGCGGTCTCGATGGTCATGTGAAGACATCCGGCGATGCGCGCCCCGGTGAGCGGCCGCGACGGCCCGAACTCTTGACGCAGGGCCATCAGCCCCGGCATCTCCTTCTCGGCCATCTCGATCTCTTTGCGGCCCCAGCTGGCGAGTCCGATATCCGCTACCTTGTACCGGTCGTTCATGTTCAGTTCTCCCTTCGGTTGTGGTGCGGCACGATGCCGCTGGCCACGAAAAGTTTGAGCGGATGACTACCGCCTTTTTTACCCGTATCGACTTGGGACACGATTTTGAACTGTACCCCGGTCAGCCCGGCCTTGCCGAACTGCGCGATCAGCTCGTCGCGAGCGAACCCGAGCCAAACGTCCCCCTGTTCCTCGCGCAGCCATTCGTGGCCGTGAGCCACGAGATCGAGGACGACCAGGATGCCGCCGGGCCGCAAGATGCGCGCCATCTCCTTCAGAGCCGCCGTGGGGCTCGGTGCATGGTGGAGCACGAGCGTCGCGAACGCGGCGTCGACGCTCGCATCGTCGAGTGGAAGGTCGCGCAAGTCGGCCTTGACGAACTCGACGTTGGAAAGCCCGAGCGACTTGGCGCGCTCTCGCGCGCGGCGCAGCATTTCTTTGGAGATGTCGACGGCCACCACGCGTTCGGCGAACTCGGCCAAGAGCGGAAGCATGCCACCGGTGCCGGTCCCGATGTCGGCGACGGTCCACCCCCGCGGAATGAGCGGCACCAGCGCCGAGAGCCCAGCCGCCTGGTCGAGTAACTGGGCGCGAAGCGAGTCCCAGCTTTCGGCTTGCTCATCGAAGAAGGCTTCCGCCTTGGCGCGCCGCCGGGCGACGATTCGCTCGACGCGGGGCACGAGCCCGAGCTCGACGGCGCGACGCTTGAGCTCGGCTCCGACGGCCCCTTCGAGCAGCGGATCGCCGGGTTGGATGCGGTAGTAGGTCGTCGCGCCCTGCTTGCGCGCCACCACGAGCCCTGCGTCGCGCAGCGCCGCAAGATGGCGGGATACGCCGGGCTGACCTGCTTGCATGATTTCCGACAGCTCGCCAACCGACAGCTCGTCCGTGAGCAACGCACAGAGCAGCCCCAGACGTGTTTCGTCTCCGAGCGCCCGAAAGCGAGTGATCCAATCGGTAGTGGAGGCTTGCATATATGCG
>DASWDH010000571.1:0-1850 GCA_036395495.1 Polyangiaceae bacterium | reverse complement strand
CTCTTGGTGCTCGAGGCGGAGAGGTACTTCGGCGAAAAGAAGAAGCGGTGCACGCCGGCGGAGATGGAGCGCCTGGTTGCCGTCGCGCTCGATTATTGCCGCATCGACATAAGTTCGATCGAGGCGGTCGCCTGCACCGCTTACAAGAACGAGCACCTGCCGGAGAAACTTCGCGACGTGAAATGGCTGGCCGAGCACACCGTCGAACTCGGTGGCCGGTCCTTTCCCGCACTCGTTCTCAATCATCATCTGGCACACGCGGCGATGGTGCACGCCTTTGCCGGCGTCGACGACGTGGTGATCGACGTTTGTGACGGTGGAGGAGACTTCGGCGATACGCACTGCATCTACCGTTGCCGAGATCACCAAATCACGCAGCTGCCCAATCAGCCCGTGCACGACGCGTTTTCGTCGAGGTTTTACGATGTCGTCTCCCGGTATCTGTACGGGCGAATCATGTGCGAGGGAAAGCTGATGGCGCTGGCGTCGCTGGGGACGGCGCGCCCCGACATGACCAGGTACGTACGCGAGCATCTCGCGATGTTTCACCAGGCGCCTGCCGAGGTAAGCTGTGCCGAGCTGCGGCGGACGTTCCCCGTCGAGAGCTACGCGCAAAGCGAAGTAGCTTTCGACCTCGCCGCTTCGGCGCAGCGAGTGTTCGAAGAGCTGCGCGTGGAGAGCGTGGCCGCCCTACCCGCGGACGCTCCTTTCGTGCTGCTCGCCGGCGGGGCCACGCTGAACATCCTCGCGAACACTCGCGTCCGAGCGCATCTCGGCCGAGATCGCCGGCTTCTCGTGCCCCCCTGCTGCGACGACACCGGGCAATCGCTGGGGGCACTCCTTTATTACTGTCATGAGCGCGCGGGGGTGCCGGTCACCGCGGCGATGCCGTTCATCGGCTACAGCGACCGCTTGGGCGAGCCCGCCCTGTCGGCAGAAGACGCGACCGACGAGCTGGTTTCTTTTCTGGCGAGCGGTGGAATCGTCTTCTTGCACCGCGGGCAGAGCGAGATTGGGCCTCGCGCGCTCGGGCATCGCAGCATCCTCGCGCTGCCGACGCGACGAAGTTACGACATCATCAATCACGTCATCAAGCAGCGTGAATTCTATCGCCCGCTCGCGCCGCTCGTTCCTCTCGAGTCGGTGTCGTCCTGGTTCGACTGGGAGGGGGAATCGCAATACATGCTCTATGCCGCCGACGCGACGTCCCGCACCCGGCTCGCCGCACCGGGCATTTGCCACTACGACAACTCGGCGCGTCTGCAGACGATCGACCGAGAGGGAGATCCTTTCCTCCACGCTTTGCTCCACCGCGTCGGCCAACTGACAGGGGTTCCGATCTTGATCAACACCTCGCTGAACCCGCAAGGAGCTCCCATTCTTTCCAAGCTGGCGTCGACGCAAGCATTCCGGCGTCAAATGGGCAGCCTCAACGTGCGCGTGTTCCACGAGGGAGAGCTCGGCGAGTGATGGCAGGATGCTGAGCGATCTGACGTTCGTGCTTCCGGCGGGCAGCGAGGCGGTGTCGGGGGGCAATATCTGCAACGATCAACTCATCCGGGCGCTGCGCCGAAGCGTACCCGCCAAAACTCTCAGCGTGGAGGAGGGCAAGCGAGCCATCGAAGGCGGCGAGCCTGGCCTCTATTTCATCGACACCCTGAACCTTTCCGATTTTTTGGCCCTTCCCGGACGAAAGCCGGGACAGCGGTTCGCTCTGGTCGTCCACCACTTGCCGAGCCTCGAGCCTGGGATTCATCCCGAGGACGAAACGTTGCGCATCGAGAAGGCGGCCCTTCCACTTTTCGACGCGTTCCTCACGATGAGTCCATTCACGACTCAACTGCTCATCG
>DASWDH010000570.1:0-2847 GCA_036395495.1 Polyangiaceae bacterium | reverse complement strand
CGTACCGACGACGTCCTTGGTCGAATGGGGCAGGACCAAGATCGATTGCGATCCGAGCCAGTGAACCGCGGCGGTGTTGGGTCGAAAGGTCTTGGTCGTGCAGAACTCGACCCCGCTCGCGTCGAGGGCATCGGTGTAGCTGGCGAGGTTGTTGTAGTGGATCTCGAGCGCGAGCGTGGCGCCGGCACCCTTCGGCATCTGCAAGCCCACGTCCGGCGGGAGATTCGTCGGCTTGCCTCCGGGCGCCCATCCAGCGATGAACGCACCATTCGAGCAACCCAAGCCTCCGACTTGTCCATCGGTGCCGTTCGAGGTGTCCGACCCGTAGAGGATCCAGTGGTGCACGACGCGGGCGTCGTCGATGATCGGGCTGAACTGCAGCGCCTGCACGACATCGGTCGCGTAGG
The DNA here is from genome assembly GCA_036395495.1 of Polyangiaceae bacterium. Taxonomy (GTDB): domain Bacteria; phylum Myxococcota_A; class Polyangia; order Polyangiales; family Polyangiaceae; genus DASWDH01. The sequence continues at coordinate 2,440 of DASWDH010000570.1, read as the reverse complement.
GCACCTTGAAAAAGAAACACTGGTAGAACTGCTTGGTCGGCGCGCCGGACACGTTGAACTTCGTCGTGTCGCCTGGCTGCGATTTGCCGTGGGCGAGCAGTTTGTATCGCTGTTGGCAATCGGCCGGCCACGCACCGACGGGTGGCATGCTTCCACCCGCACCGCCCGCTCCGCCCAATCCGGCGCCGCCCGATCCCGTCGTGCCCGAAGATCCCGTGCTGTCGGCCGATCCGGCGGCGCCCGTAGCTCCGCCCGCTCCGGACGTGAAGCTGCAGCTCGGGTCGCTGCTTGCCGGCGCTCCGGCGCCGATCCAGGCATCGACGATGCCCGCCTCGCTCGACGTCAGACGGTCGTTCGTCGATGGCGGCGGCATCGGCTTTTGGTCGTCGTGGATGCGCTGCGCGATCATCTCGTAGACGTACTTGCTCGGGTTGGTGACCGAGCGCGCATGCAGATCGTCGAACGTGACGAGCGACATCGGCGCGCCGTAGAGTGGCCGCGTGCCGTGGCACTCGACGCAGTTATCCTGAAACACGCCGCGCGCACGACACCAGTCGCCGCCATCGCCGGTCCCAGGTCCCTGACCGCCGATGCCTGTCGCTCCTCCCGTGCCGCTCCGCTCGGTCTGCATCGAGTTCGCGGCACAACCCGCCACCCAGATGGCAGCGATCAATGCCCAGCTCGCCACGCAGCACGCTCGACCCCAACTGGATCGCCTCGAAGCCACGGGCCACAGTTCGACGAACGCCGGCGCACGCTTCATCAGCTAGCCTCCTCGTCAGCAGTTGCGCCGCACAAACTACCGCGCGACGACGCTCACGAACAAGGTACCTCCGCCGCATTCGGAGCACGAATGAACGATTCTACTGAATAAAATTCAATAGCGGCGGACGGTTCCGCCCGTGAAAGCATTCGGCGCGCCGTAGCCGTCGCTTGTGCTCTTCTCTCATCGTGCTCGCGCGGGCGTCGGCTGGAACAGCGACCGAGTCACGGCTCGAGCTGCCAGTGTACGTGACGCAAGCGGCACGTCAGGACGCACGCTGAGTCTGGACGGCGCGAGTTCTTCGCTTGCGCACGCCCATTGATCGCGTCACGGTTTGACGCCTATCTCGGTACCCGATCCGCCGCGACAACGGGTAGTCGACGAGCCCGGCACTCGGCCTCATTCGCGAGCCGGTGCCTCGAGAGGAGCACCCGCATCGCCCTGCGGGCTGCGTGCAGACGAGAATACGCCGTCTGAACCGGGCAACCCACGGTGTGCGCGATTTCCGTCATCGAAAGCCCTTCGATCTCGAAGAGGACGAAGACCGTCCGCTTGTCGTCGTCCAGGCGGATCAAGAGCGCTTCGAGCTCGCCGCAAACGCGGCGCAACTCGACATTTTGCTCGGGATTACCGACGATGTGACTCTCGCAGTCGTCGAGCACGTCGTACGCTCGCTTGGCTTGGTGACGCACCGGCGCCGAGCGTCGATAGCTCGAAACGGTGCGGACGCAAATGCCGTAGAGCCACGATCGGAAAGGCCGCCGAGCGTCGTACTCGTGCAGTTTACGGTGAACAGCGAAAAAGATCTCCTGCAGAAGATCGTCGCTGTCCGCGTATGGAACGCCCAGGCAATGAAGGACTCGCCGGACGAAGGGCGCGTTTTTCTCGAAGCTCGCCCGAAAATCGGGTGGCCACATCGAGCTCGATCCGAAGTCGGGCTCGGCGAAGCTCCGCGCTAAAGTCCTCACGTGGACGATGGACTGAACAGCTCGGGGCGGTGTTATTTGCGTCATGACTCTTCGTCGCACTCCTGCCCTGGATCGCTCGCCGAACCTCCGCTAGAAAAGACCAACAGACAGATGCTGCAAACGTTCAGGGCGTTCGAAACTCGGTCCATGATGAAGTTCTTCCAGGCCGCGTCACCAGGCCGCGAGCAACTCGCATGCCGACTGCTCGGTCGGGTGAATCGACAATCGATCGACTCGGTGGCCTGACGCGATTGTCGCGATCGTGAGGATTGGCACACACGCTGGCACAATGGTGCCTGCGACTGTGCGCAACGGAACATCGGCTGCGCCCTGCGGTCAGGGGAGGCCCGCCGAAGCTACGTGGGTCTCGCTGAGGTGGGGCGGTATCGTTCGAGCGTGAATACGCGAGCCTTGGCCTTGGACCCCCTTGAGGTCGTGCTCACCGAGGTCGAAGACGTCCTCCCCTTCGAGCACTCTCACGAAGGCTTCGATCAAGGTCAACGGCGTCTTCAGCACCTTGCACAGCGCCCCACAGGTGAAGGTGGCGCCGACATCGATATGGCTCACCGGGCGATAGAAACAGTCCGCACGCAGGCCGAACGCACTTTCCCAAGTTGGTCGATAGTCGGGCTTCGTCGACCAGACTTCGGACACGCTGCCACGTCGATGGCACGGTAGAGCGACTCCAGGATTTTGCGCACAACCTCGC
>DASWDH010000569.1:0-4523 GCA_036395495.1 Polyangiaceae bacterium | reverse complement strand
CTCGGTTCGGCGAAGCGTGGCTGGCCGGGCCTTGCGGCTGGTTTTTTTCGAATGCGAGATTCCGACGGCCTCGCCGTATCTTACGTTGGGTTAAAGGCCAAATCTGCTGATCGCGATCTGCCGATGCCAAGACTCAGGCACTAAAGATAAGCTAGACGCGTGACGGGACCGGCACCTTTCCATGGCACGACGAGGTTCGAGATCCGCCGGCGCATCGGCGAAGGCGCCGTCGGCATCGTCTACGAGGCATTCGACCGTGAGTACGCAGCGCCGGTTGCGTTGAAGGTGCTGCGCACCGTCAGCCCGGAAATGCTCCTCCTTCTGAAAAACGAATTTCGCATCGTGCAGGATCTCGCGCATCCCAACCTGGTGCGTCTCGGCGAGCTGCTCGAGGCAAGCGGTTCGTGGTTCTTCACGATGGAGCTCGTTCGCGGGTCGCCCTTCAGCGAATACGTGGGTCGCGGAAGCTTCGACGAGCGTAAGCTGCGCAACAGTCTGGCCCAGCTCGCGGCTGGCCTTTGCGCGCTGCATGCTGCAAACAAGGTCCACCGCGATGTCAAACCGTCGAACGTGCTTGTCACTCGAGCGGGGCGCGTCGTGATCCTGGACTTCGGCGTGACGAGCGACATCGTGAACGACGACGGCGCACAAGGTCTGGTGGGCACGGCGGGCTATATGGCGCCCGAGCAGGTCGAGCTGGCGCCGATTGGTCCGGCCGCCGACTGGTATTCGGTGGGCGTCGTGCTCTACGAAGTGCTCACCGGGCGGCTGCCCTTCGTGGGAACCATCGAAGAAGTCTTCATGCAGAAGCTGAACGCTGAGCCGGCGCCGCCTCGGGCGCTAGCTCCCGACGTTCCCGAGGACCTCGACGATCTCTGCACGGAGCTGCTCCGACTCGACCCCGCTGCTCGGCCGAGCGGTGAAACGGTCGCGCGCCGGCTCGGCGCTGCCGAGCCCGGACAAACACCGGCTTCGGCGAAGCACCACGACCTAGCGCTCATCGGGAGAAATCAGGAACTTCGAGAGCTGGAGAGGGCCTTCGAGCAGACCAGGGAAAGTGATGGCGGAATCGCCGTGCTCGTGTTCGGCGAGTCGGGCGTTGGCAAGAGTTTCCTGGTGCGGAAGTTCCTGCAGGACCTGACTGCGAAGAAGCCCGAGGTTCTCGTCTTGTCGGGTCGTTGCTACGAACGCGAGTCGGTTCCTTACAAGGCGTTTGACGATATCATCGACAAGCTCACCCGATTTCTCGTTTCGCTCGACGAAGAAATCGTCTCCGAGCTCGTGCCGCGAGGGGCGGCCTTGCTCGTCCGTGCGTTTCCGGTGTTCGAGAACGTGCGTAGCGTGCTTCCCGACTCGTCCCGCGGCGACGATGTGCTGAATCCTCACGAAATGCGGGCCCGTGTTTTTGCCACGATTCGCGAGCTTTTGGTCCGTCTCTCTCGACGTAGGCCCCTGGTCATCGCGATCGACGATCTGCAATGGGCGGATTCCGACAGCCTCGCGCTGCTTGGCGAAGTCATGCGCCCTCCCAAAGAACCGCCGCTCTTACTGATTGCCACGGTGCGCTCGAGCAGCGACACGCCCCGCGCGGGAGCATCGCCCGCTGCCCAGATTCCCGGCACCCTGCGGCAAATCCACTTGCATGGTTTGCCCGCCGAGGATGCCTGCCGGCTGGCCGAGCAATTCCTGGAAGATGTCGGTTGTGAGTTCGTGGCCCGCGAACAAATCGAGACGCTCATCGAAGATGCCAAGGGGCATCCTCTGTTCATCGACGAAATCCTACGTCAGCGCGCGCTCGGCCAAACCGATGCCGTGGGGCGGCTCGACGACGCGCTCTGGAATCGCATTGCACGGCTGCCTCCCGCGGCAACGAGGTTACTCGAGCTTTTGGCCGTGGCAGGAACGCCGCTCATTCTGGAGACCGCCGCCAATGCGGCGGCCATCGACTTGGCGCAGCTCTTCGAACTGGCAACTTCGCTGCGCGTCGGAGCGCTCGTGCGCACGACGGGTCCGCTGCGTGCCGACGAAATCGAGCCTTACCACGACCGGATCAGCGAGTCGGTTCTCTTGCACCTAGACCCGAGGACGCGCGAGCTCTGGCACGGCCGGCTAGCGGTCGCTCTCGAACACGAACCTGGTGCCGATCCCGAAGCCATCGCCGCGCATTGGCAAGCTGCCGGAGACGCGCAACACGCAGCACGCTACTTCGAGCGCGCCGCCGAGCAGGCCCAGGGCACGCTCGCGTTCGACCGCGCCGCGCGGCTTTTCCAAATGGCTCTCGATGCATGCCCGCATGCGCCGGACCGAGCACGCATGCTCAAGCGACGGCTGGCGGAGGCGTTCACCAATGCAGGGCAGGTCGCCACCGCGGCCGAGCTTCGGCTCGAGCTGGCGCGCGATGCCCCACCCGAGGAGGCGTTCGAGTTGCGTCGCCGTGCGGCCGAGCAATTGCTCTACTCGGGACACTTCGAGCGCGGCACACAGCTCGTTCGAGAAGTGCTACGGGCGGCGGGCCTGTATTACCCGCGTTCGCCCTGGGCGATCATCATCTCGCTGGTTTTCGTCCGCTTTCTGCTGCTTCTCCGCGGAATGAAGTTCCGCCCGCGCGACAGGGACGGCATCCATCCGCGCCTCATCATGCGCGTCGACGCGGCGGCCTCTGCCAGCGCTGGCTTCGCGATGTCCGACAACATCCGCGGAGCCTATTTCCAGACACGACACGTCCTCGCCGCCTTGCGCGCAGGCGAACCAAGCCGCGTTGTGCGCGGTCTCGCCGTCGAAGCGTGCTTTTTGGCGGCGGGCGGGAGCAGAACGTACAAGCGCACGCGCAAACTCCTCGAGCTCGCAAAAGAGCTCGCCGAACGAGTGGGGACGCCGGAGGCCTTGGCGCTGGCCAGCGCGGCGACGGGATGGATGCACTTCTTCATGGGACAATGGCAACAATCTTCAGCCGCGCTCGCCCACGCCGAAGAGCTGTTCCGCGACCAATGCGTCGGGGTAACCTTCCATTTGAACTCGACGCGCACGCTGCTCCATCGCGCCCTCTACAGCCTCGGAGACCTGCCGGAGGTCCGCCGGCGTGTGCAGCCCGTCTTGCGCGACGCCGAACAACAGAACGATCTCTACACCATGATCACTTGCAAGGCCGGACTGCTCTCGATGCTCGCCCTGGCCGACGATCGGCCCGATGAAGCGGAGGAAATACTGCGGGACGTTTCCAAGCACCTGACGAACGACGTCTTTCTCGTGCACCACTACTTCGCGATGCTGGCCGAGTCGCAGCTCGCTCTCTACCGCGGAGACCCGCTGCGCGCCTACGAGTGCGTGGTCTCCGCATGGCCCAAACTCGAGCGATCGCTCCTCATGCGGGTGCAATCGATCGCGATTTTCTCGATCGAACAACGCGCCCGAAGTGCGATCGCCCTCGCTTGCGTGCGCCCCGAGCAAGCGGAGAAACTCCTCCGTTCCGCGGAGTGCGACGCACTTCGCCTCGAGCGCCTCGGCTACAGATGGCCCGAGCTTCTCTCCCACGTGGTTCGCGCGGGAGTCGCGGCGGCGCATGGAAATCCGTTACGCGCCGGCCTCGAGCTCGCCCGCGCCCGCGAGGGCTTCGACGAAATCCACATGAAGCTCCACGCAGCCGCCGCCCTGCGAATGCAGGGCCTTCTGATGGGAGAAAGCGAAGGAGCGGCGCTCGTCGAAGAATCGCACGTCCGTTTCGCCATGCGCGGCGTCGTCAAGCCGGCGCGTATGACGGCGATGATTGTGCCGATTGCAAGCTGACGATGAAAATTTCCGCCAAGCATTTTACACGAGATGGAAGAGCTCAAATATCTACATTGTTTTGAACGCTGGGATCTCTGTTATTCGTGGCGCCGCGAGAAATCCACGACGGTTATCGCGTGTGCGGCGCTACGATAAGAACGCTTGCCAAGGATGGCCAACAGACTGAATCGGCTCGTTCAAATCTGCGCGGTTCTCGGCCACGGCCAACAGATTCGTTTGCTAATTTCGGCCATCTCTACGAGACGACGAAGCTCGATCTCGGCAGAAAATACCACGGCTGCCACCTGCCAGGACGAGATCGACCGCTCTAAACCCGTCCGAAGTTTGCACGCATCAATCGAATCGCCCACGTGCTGTCCTATGTTGGCTTGCCTGGCAGCCATGGGCTAAGCAATGCATCAAAGTCCGCATCACCAAGCCCACCCCCGCTGATGCGATGCCAGCCTCCGGCATCTAGGAGAGTACGCAGGGGAATCTCCGGGAAAGCGCCTTGAAGTAGGTGATCATGGCGCCGTGGCTGAGGCCACCCGGAACGATTCGGTCTAATAGGAACGCTACTCCAACAACTGACGACCCGCGTCCTGACACACGGAGTTGTTAGGGTCCCCACCGGGGATGGGTGAACCCCCTCGCCTTGAGGCGACGCCTTGAGGAGGCTTGCGGTACTTTGGGATGATGCAGGCGTACCGTCATGGGTCGCATACCGTCTACCAGTGCCACTACCACTTCGTGTTCAT
>DASWDH010000568.1:0-8488 GCA_036395495.1 Polyangiaceae bacterium | reverse complement strand
ATCGAAAAGGATGATGCGCTCATTATCAGAAACGTGGAAGGGCCTTCGCGCGTACAGGCTTCTGCCCAAAGCAGCGGGTCATCGAATTGGACGCCCTCGTTCAACACCTAACGCACCCTCTCCGCTGATGCCTCCACGTCGCCGATTCCTTCAGTATATCATCGTATCGAAAAGAAACCACATCTGACCACATAAGCCAAAGCGATAGCGCGCCGCCACCTGAATCGCAGGCGAGGCCGAAGGCGCGCGCCGAGTAACCTGAAATGAGCTGCAGGTAGGCAAGCGTAAAGCGAAATTCGTGCTAGTCGACGTTAGCGTCGATGCTGCGCCAGGCTTCCGAAACCGTGCCGAAGAGGGGTGCCGGCCCGAGCGCCCACCCGGTCGCGATTCCCGCGCTCGCACCGCCCGCCGAGACGCCGGACCTCGAGAAGGAGCTCGCGGCGCTCGAGGGGGGGCGTGCTTGGCTGAGGAAATTATGGGTCTGGGTGGCGCTTCTTGCGGTCGTGGGAGCCGGAGTGACGTGGCGCATCAAAACGCGGCCACCGCCGCAGCCTCGCTACGTGCTCTCTCCGGTGACGCAAGGGGACGTCGTCGAATCCGTGCAATCGACGGGAACGGTTCAACCGCTCACCCAGGTTCAGGTGGGTGCGCAAATCTCTGGGCGCATCGCCAAGGTGTTCGTGGATTTCAATTCCGTCGTCAAAAAGGGCGACGTCCTGGCCGAGATCGATCCCACGCTTCTCGGCGCCACCGTCGAGCAGCATCGAGCGCAGCTCGCAGCAGCCGAGGCGCAGCTCGCGCGGGCACAAGCCTCCCTCACCACGTCGCAGGCCACCCTCGAGCGCGTCGAGCGCCTGCGCACCGAGAATCTGTCGAGCCAAGCGGACGTCGATCAAGCGCGGGGACAGCGCGACGTCGCGCAGGCGGAAGTCGCTTCCGCGAAAGCGCAGATCGTCCAGACGCGGGCGCAGCTCAGCTACTCTCAAAGCAACATGGCTTACGCGCGCATCTTCGCCCCGATCGACGGGCTGGTGGTGAGCCGCAACGTCGATCCCGGTCAGACCGTCGCCGCCAGTCTGCAAGCCCCCACGCTCTTCGTCATTGCCCAGGATCTTCGAAAAATGCGCATCTTGGCAGAAATCGACGAGGCCGATGTCGGCAAGCTCAAAGAGGGGATGACCGCCGAAGCATCCGTGGATGCCTTCGCCGGCGAAGTCTTCAAGGGCACGGTGAACCAGGTTCGCTACAACCCGAACGCGGTGCAAGGAGTGGTCACCTACCTCGCCGTCGTCGACGTCGAGAACGTCGAAATGAAGCTTCGACCGGGAATGACCGCGACCGTCACGGTCAAAACGCGAGAAGCCAAAAACGTTCTCCGCTTGCCGAACGCGGCCCTCCGCTACAAGCCGTCGCCCCCCAGCAAAGATGCGAACGCCACCAAGGATGTCGGCGAGCTGAAAACCGACGCGCGAGCCGAGCCTCTCGGTCGCGGCAAGGGGCGCGTCCATTTGCTGGTCGACGGCACGCCGGGCAGGGAAAAAGCAGAGCCCAAGGTCGTGGAGATCGGCATCACCGACGGCGTGAACACCGAGCTCAAAACGACGGAGCTCCCGCTCGGGACCAAAGTCGTGTCCGACGAAACCGATCAAGGCGACGACGCCAAGAAGCGCGGCCCCCGGCTCTTTTGACGCCGATGGAAACGCCGCTCATCGAGCTCGAGCACGTCGACAAAGACTACGACGCGGGCCCCGTCGTCGTACGCGCTCTCGTCGACGTCAGCTTGCGCATCGCCCGGGGCGAATTCGTGGCCGTGGTAGGAACGAGCGGCTCTGGCAAGAGCACGCTGATGAACATCGTGGGCTGCCTCGACCGGCCGACGCATGGGCACTATCGGCTCGACCGGGTCGAAGTGGGCCGGCGCTCGGGCGATGCCCGCGCGCTCGTGCGCAATCGAATGATCGGGTTCGTCTTCCAAGGCTACAACCTGCTCGCGCGCAGCTCGGCTCTGGAGAACGTCGAGCTGCCGCTCGTTTATCGCGCCGTGACCCGGCGCGAGCGAAAGCAGCGGGCGGCGGGAGCGCTCCGGGAGGTTGGATTGGAGAATCGGCAGCACCACAAGCCGAATCAGCTCTCCGGCGGCCAGCAGCAGCGGGTGGCGATTGCGCGCGCGCTCGTCACGGCGCCGCCGCTTCTGCTGGCCGACGAACCCACCGGGAATCTCGACACCCGTACCAGCTTCGAGGTGCTCTCTCTTCTGCAAAGGCTCAACCGCGATAACGGCATCACCATCGTGCTCGTCACCCACGAAGCGGACATCGCGGCGTGCGCCTCGCGGGTGATCACGATGCGCGACGGCCGAATCCTGTCCGACGCAGAGAGCCCCGCGCGCGATGCCGGGCAACTACTGCGCGACCTCGTGGACGGTGCCACGTTCTCCGATTCGGCATGAGCGCGGTGTTCGTCAGGCTTTGGAACGCGGTGATCCTGGCGTTCACCGCGATAGCAGGCGCGAAGGTGAGAACCGTGCTCACCGTGCTCGGCATCCTGATCGGCGTGGCGGCGGTCGTCATCGTGACGGCGCTCGGCACCGGGGTGCAGGAACGCATCACTGCGCAGATCAAGAGCCTCGGTTCGAACGTCATCTATATTTTCCCCCAGGCGAACCAAAGCTCCGGCGCTCGCGGCGTCCGCGGCGCCGGGCGCCTCACCGAAGCGGACGGCAAGGCCATTCTGCGCGAGGCCATCAGCGTGGGATCGATCGTGCCTTCCTTGCAGGCGCAAGCGCAGCTCGTGCTCGGCGACAAGAACGTGGCGACGATCGTGGTGGGGACCGTGCGCGGTTACCTGGAGGTGCGCGGTTTCACCATCGCAGCCGGCTCGAACTTCACCGAGACCGACGAGCGCGTGAAAGCCAAGGTATGTCTGCTCGGCAATACGGTGAAGCAGAACCTCTTCGGCCATGAAGATCCGGTGGGGCAGATCGTCCGCATCGGGCGCTACCCGTTTCGTGTGGTCGGTCTTCTCGCGATCAAAGGGCAAACGCCCTCCGGCGACGACCAGGACGACCGCGTCGTCATACCCGCCGGAACCTTCCGCTCTCGCGTACTGCCGACGGCACCCGGGCGAGTGCACCTGCTCATGGCTTCGGCCACCCACGCGCGCACCGTCAGTCGTGCAACAGCTCAAATCGAAGCGATCTTGCGCCAACGACACCACATCGGCCCCGAGCGCGAGTCTGATTTCGGCATCCGAACGCAGGCGGAGTTTCTGCGGACGCAAGAGGAAATCCTGAGCACGCTCCGAGCTCTGCTCGTCGGCATCGCTCTGGTGTCGCTCGGCGTTGGCGGAATCGGCGTGATGAACATCATGCTGGTCTCGGTTACCGAACGCACCCGCGAGATCGGAATCAGGATGGCGATCGGCGCACGCCAGGGAGACGTCCGCGTTCAGTTTCTGGTCGAGGCGGTGACCTTGTGCTTCTTGGGGGGGGTGGTGGGGACACTGCTCGGGCTCGGCGTCATCTACGGACTGTCGCGCGCGCTCGGCTGGTCGATGCTGCTATCGCCTTTGGCATTGGCCGTCGCCCTCGCCACCAGCTTCGCCTGCGGGATCTTTTTCGGATCGTGGCCGGCGCACCGGGCCGCGCAGCTCGACCCCATCGACGCCCTCCGGCACGAGTAGCATGACCACGTTTCTCTCCGCCCTCCGTCTGTCGCTGCTCGCCATCGCGAGAAACAAGCTGCGGACGGTCCTGACCATGCTGGGCATCCTCATCGGCGTGTCGGCGGTCGTCGTCACGACCGCTCTCGGAGCCGGCGCGCGGGCCAAGATCAACGACCAGATTTCCGCGCTCGGCTCCAACATCATGGTGATTTTTCCGCAGCAGAATCAGGCGTCGGGCGCCAGGAGTGCCCAAGGGTCCTGGGGTGCGCGCCTTTCGGAAGACGACGTCAAAGCCCTCGTCCGTGGTTCGACCAGCATCGCGGCGGCAGCTCCTTACCTTCGCTCGAGCGCGCAGGTCGTCTACGAGGATCGTAACCTGAGTACCCAAATCCGGGGCACGACCCGGGCTTTCTTTTCGGTGCGAGAGTGGAAGATCGAGAGGGGCGAGCTCTGGCAGGAGTCGTCCGAGCATTCGGGGGAAAGAATCTGTTTGGTCGGAACCACCGTCGTCCAAAATCTTTTCGGCGACCTCGATCCCGTCGGCCGTATGGTGCGGATCGGGCGCTACCCGTTTCGCGTGATCGGCGTGCTCGAGCAGAAGGGGCAGGACCCATTCGGGTCCGATCAAGACGACGTGGTCATGATGCCCACGTCGACATTTCGCTCGCACGTCAACTGGACACCTCGCAGAGGCGTGCACGCCATCATGCTCAGCGCGACGGCGAGCGACACCAACGAGCACGCCAAGGCGCAGGCCGACGGCATCCTGCGCGAGCGCCACCACATCGGCGAAGGACAAGAGCCGGATTTCGTCATCCACACTCAGGCGGAGTTTCGCGCTTCGCAGGACGCCATCTACGGTGCGCTGTCGATCCTGCTGCTTTCGGTGGGCGCAGTGTCGCTCTTCGTCGGCGGCATCGGCATCATGAACATCATGCTCGTCTCGGTTGCCGAGCGAACGCGCGAGATCGGCATCCGGATGGCGGTCGGCGCGCGCGAGCGCAACATCCTGACCGAGTTCTTGCTCGAGGCGGTGATTCTTGCCTTGCTCGGGGGTGCCATGGGAGCCGCCGTCGCGTCGGCCATCGTCGCCCTCGTGAAGCGACTATCTGAATGGCCGATGCGTCTCGAGCCGACGGCGCTCGGCATCGCTCTCTTGACAAGCACCGTCATCGGCATCGCCTTCGGTTTCTTTCCGGCGAGGCGCGCCGCCAGGCTCGACCCGATCGCCGCCCTGCACCGCGAGTGAGCCGAGCCATGCTAATAAGTCGGTCCATGGCTTTTCGATTTTGGGCGGCGGCCCTGGCGTCTGTCTGCACCTCGGGGTGCATTGCATCCTCTTTCCCGAAGACACCCGCTCACGGCGGCCCCGCCTGGGAAGAAATCACGACCGATCACTTCATCGTGGACACCGATCTCGAGCCGAGCGAGGCCGCCCAATTGGTTCGCGATTTGGAAAACATGCGCAAGGTGATGGTCGAGGTGGTCTTCGGGGGCGAACGCGAGCCGAAGATCAAAGTGCGCGTGCTCGCCCTGCGCACCGATGAATTTGGCCATTTTTCCGCCGAGGCCGTCGGCTTCTATCTGAATCGCGTCCTCTTTCAGCCGATTCTCGTCACCAGCCCGGGAGGTGACTGGGACACCTTCACCGCCGACATTCGAAAGCACGAGCTCGCCCACTACGTCAGCAGTCTCTTCGTCGACATGGAGCTTCAGCCGCGCTGGTTTGCCGAAGGTCTGGCGTCGTACCTGGAAACGGTGCGTTATGACGAGAAGACCGGAACCGTCGAAGTGGGCCGCCATCCTCCCGATTACCAATACCTGAAGTATGCCAAACCCGCTTTCCTGGACGAGCTCTGGGGCTGGAGTCGCGCCGAGCCATACGAATCGATGCGAGCACGCTTCTACCAGTCCAGCTGGGGGATTCTCCATTATCTATTCGACGAGCGCCCCGACGACCTGCGCGATTACGAGCGCGCCCTGGCCAACGGCGACGATCCAAAAAAAGCGTGGCAGCAGCTCTTTCCCGATCTCGATCAGCACGGTCTCTCGGAGGTGCTCGGCAAATATCTCTACCGCGCGAATTTCAAGGTGACGAAGTCCACGGTGAGACCGGCCGTCTTTTCCATGCAAAGGGTCCCGCTCAGCGAAGCGGACGTGCTCGCGCTGCGCGCCACGCTCTACATGGCTCTGCAGCCGAAGAGCCGCCGGTCCCTCGAGGAGAGCCGCGAGCTCGCTCGCAAGAACGTGGCCGAGTCGCTCGGCTACGATCCCCTCAACTTTTGGGCCCATCAGGTCAACTATTTCTATTTCGACAAGCTGCCCGATTCGGCCGCTCTCGCCCGACAGGTGACTGCGCGCCGAAGGGACAATTGGCTCGCCTGGTATTGGTACGCGGACGTGCTCCGGACGAACAAGGGTCCGCTCGACGAACAGCGCTCCGTGCTGCTCAAGGCTCTCGAGCTTGCTCCCGGCAATGTCATGGTGCTCACCGATCTCGCGCAAGTGGAGGGCCGAGCCGGCAACTGGCCGGAGGCTCTCGAGCTTTCGCAGAAAGCGATCAAGGCGCCTCCCTACCTGGCAGAATCGCTGGTGACCTACACCGCCGCCCTCAGTCACGCGGGGAAATGCGACGACGCGCTGATCGTCGAGAGCAAGATCCTTCAATACTTCAAAGAGAAGATCCCCCCGAGCGTGCAGCAGAGCCTCACCGAGAACCACGACGTCTGCGCCGCGCTGAAACCCGCTTCGCGGTAGCGCTGAAACGACGGCTACTTGGCGCAGCCGGGGCGGGCGGGCACCGACGTGGAGTCTCGCTTGACGCGGTCGGTCGTGAAAAACTCGTAGGTGATCGCGGCGGGGGTGGCGGTGACGAGCATCGCGCCGTACCCTTCGTTGTAACGAAACTGCGTTTCCGGTGCGGGAGGCGTCGAGAAGTCGTATTTCGACGCACCGCCGAGCCCATTGACGAAATAGGGGATGCCGTCGACGACGAGCCGCTCGTAGCTGTGGTCGTGACCGGTGACGACCGCTTCCGCGCCCCACTCGCGAAAGGGCCAGCGCATGCTCATGGTGGAGCCGTGACGGGCGGTCGAATAAGGAGCGTGGTGAAAGTAAACGAGGTCGTAGCAGGACTTCGACGACGCCAACCGCTCTTTCAGCCAGGCCGCCTGACGCGAGGTGGCAGAGATGCCGTCGGGCTCCTTGGCGTCGCTGTCGAGCGCATAGATGTGCACGACCCCGAAATCGACGTCGTAGTATCTTTCATTCCCGGGCAATGTGAAATACTCGACGTGGGCGCCGGGGCCTACGACCCAGTCGTGATTGCCTAGGCTAGGAAAGAAGCGGTTGACCTTGCTTCCCGGTCCGAACGCACCTCGGTAATCTCCGATGAACTCGGCGTAGTACTTGCCGATGTTCACGTCGATCGTCGCGGCTTCGCCCGATGGATAGTTGTTGTCCCCGGTGGTCATGACGAACTCCGGAGCGAAACTTTTCACCAGGGCGGCCACCGCGGCTTCCTCGGGTGAATCGGCGCCGAAATCACCGATGATGGCGAAACGCAGAGGGCGCTCGGAAGGCTTTTGCGGTTCTCGCCCCGCGCGGCTGCACCCCGCCAATAGAAGGACGAGAACCGCGCGGCTCACCCGTCCCAATTCACCTCTTTTTAGCGAGCAGATCACCGAGCGTGCCGAACTTGGAGGCTTTGGCCACGCTCGCGCGGTATTCCTGGTAGGCAGCTTTTTCGGTGTCTTCTTTGAACGCGCGTAACGACAGCTTGGCCTCGCCCCGGCGCGGGTCGATCTCGAGCACCTTGGCTTCGAGCCGGGTGCCGGGGGGAAAGTGTTTGCGCAGATCGGTGCCGCGCTCGGTGCCGGTGTGGCCCGCTGGAATGAAGCCCCGCGACTGGCGGCCGGTCAGCCCGAGCACGCGCACCACGAGCCCCGCCGACTCCGGCGCGACCACGGCAACGCGCACGCCCTTGTGCGGCACGACCTTCTGTCGCGGCTCGTTCTCCTCACCGCGCGGTGGCGCTGGATGCAGCGAGATCTTGTGCGAGCCGCGTTCGACGTCGGCGACGACGACATCGATTTCGTCATTCTCCTTGAGGAGGTCCTTGGGGTGCTCGATGCGCTTGTACGAAAGATCCTGCGTGTGCAAGAGGCCCTCGATGCCGGGGGCCAGCTCGATGAACGCGCCGAACGGCAAAAGGCGCAACACCTTGCCCTTGTGGCGCGTGCCCTGGGCATAGGTTTTCATCGCCTCCTGCCAGGGATCGACGGTGGCCGCCTTGTGCGAGAGCCACAGCTTGCCTTTGTCGTCGACGCGCAACACTTTGACGTCGACTTCCGCTCCCACCTGGAAGACGTCGGCCAGCTTGGCATTCCTGTCGTGGCTTGCTTCCGTCATGTGGACGAGCCCTTCGACGTCGTCGGCGCTCGGAATCGCCACGAACGCGCCGTACGGCACGACGCTCTTCACGACGCCCTTCACGATCGAACCCACCTCGAGCTTGGAGAGCGAGGTCTTGCGCTGTTCCTTCGCTTCCGCCTCGATGAAGCTCTTGCGCGACACCACGACGTCACGCCCGCGCTTGGCGTATTGAGCGACGGTGAACTCGAGCCTGCGGCCGATGAGGTGAGCGAGATCGGCACCGGGGCGCAGATCCACGTGCGATCCCGGCGCGAACGCGCGCACTCCGTCGACGTCGACCTCGACACCTCCTTTGACCATACCGGTGACGAGACCCCAGACCACAGCTCCGCTCTTGCTGGCTTCCTCGAGGTGCGGCTTGGTGTCCTCTTCGCGCAGTGGTTTACGCGTG
>DASWDH010000567.1:0-3057 GCA_036395495.1 Polyangiaceae bacterium | reverse complement strand
CTCAGGCCCAGAACCCTCAACAGATGCTTCATCTCGGGAAGGCGCACCTAGCGCCGGCGACGCAGCGACCGACGAGAATCGCCCCGATGCCTCCGTTTCATTGGAAGGCTCCCAACGAATGGCGGATTTCGCGCAAGGCTTCGCGACGCTCGATTGGGTCGTTAGCATGGCAAAACCCTCGACGGGTACCAAATGTTCGAGAGAGCGCCTACGCGGTGACCGTGAATCGGCA
Organism: Polyangiaceae bacterium; assembly: GCA_036395495.1. GTDB lineage: Bacteria > Myxococcota_A > Polyangia > Polyangiales > Polyangiaceae > DASWDH01. Next base: position 2,825 of record DASWDH010000567.1, on the reverse strand, counting down.
GACCAAGGAGAGCCTCAAGCAGGCGATGGCTCTCGGGAGTTCGACGATGCCGGTGCCGTTTCCACTCAGTTACCACTCGCGACGTGATTTGGAGTCACTTCCCGTCACTCCGCGTCGCTGGCGAAATCACCGAAAAGGCTGATTTTCTCGAGGAACCGCGCGTAAGCAGCCGCCATTTGTGTGACGGTGTTTCAGTTCCTCTCGCCCCGACCAGAAGGCAGGCAAACACCCAAAGAGATCAGCCAGTTCGAATTTGGGCACTCTTGGGTCGGCGCCTCGTTTCCAGCCAGTTACCAGATCGATCGACGTCCCGAATGAGGCAACGTCACGTTCCCATTCGTGCAGCGGTTTGCTGCACAATTTCAGGAGCAACCGACCCGCTGCTAAGAGCCCCATCGCCATGTCGAAGGCATCCAGGTTGGCGTCGCCGTGCCGTCGAGGACGGGGTTCAGGAAGGCGTCGACGGCGCGCACGAGCGCTGGGAGGTCTGCCCAACGTAGATCGTCCTCCTCGACCATGCGCGCGTACGGTGCCGCCCACGCAGGAGGCGGCGTAGGAAGCGCAAGTGGAAGCGCGTGGGTCTTGCGCGATGTGAACTTCTGTTCGAGCGCGCGCCGAAGCCGCGCGCCTTCGATTTCGCGAACACTGGCAAGGAGCGCCACGTCGGGAAGATCTTTTACCCGGGAGTTCGGGCGCTTGCGCGGGAGCGTGTACGCGTGGAGCTTCTCGGCGATGTGAGTCTCGATTGGGTAGAGGCGCAGCGAGGGCGACGCGATGCCCGCGAACATCATCAGCCACGACGACATCGGGCTCGCCGAGTATGGGATCGGCAAATGCGATATCGAGCCCGAACGGTTGGCCGTAGGGCTTGCCCGCCAAAGCGCAGGTCACCCGGTAGCGCTGACCTTCGTAAACCATTCCCTCGTTCATGATCGCGGGGTGCTCGGCATCGGGCGTGACGGTGAACACCATGAACTCCCCGAGATCGTGTCGTGTCGTGTCGTGTCGTGTCGTGCGGCGCGTTGAAGACGCTCGAGAATCCCGGTGGGCGGACCGATGAGCCGCAGATCAATGTCCTTGGTGGTGCGGGCTCGCTCGACGCAGAGTTCGACAACCAGCCCGCCTTTGATCATCGCACTGTCTCCGAGCTCGCCGACGATGCGCGCGAGAAAGCGGTCGAAGACGAGAAGCTGGCGCCTGCGCGCCAGGTCGACGCCGCTGGCCGACGTCGCGCGCAAGCGGCTCTCGACGGCCTGCTTGAACGCGGCGGCGTTGGCGTAGCGCGGCGCGGCCTCGGGCGCGAATCGCCTTCACGTCGTCCTTGTCGATGAGCACGCGGGCGCGCGCTTGTCGAACGGCCGCCTCGACGAGTTCGGGGGACACGTGCGCGTCGACGCAGTCGAGGAGCGTCCTTCGCGCATTCGTCACTGGCACAGAGCCGATCTCGACCCGATCCTTCCTCGGCACATCGCCGTGATGAAGGACTACCCCCTTCGGAACGCGGAGGCGACGCTTGGTCCAGGCCGTGGGCAGCGTCAGATTCACTTTTCGGGGAAGCGCGTCCGAGAGGTTGTGAAGCATGAGCGCGGTCTCGTGCGAGAAGACTCCCGCCTTCTCGGACCAAAGCCAGATCGTCGCAAGGTCCTCGTGCTCACCGGCCGGAAAGTGAACGATTCGATAGACGCCTCGCCGAACCCGAGTGACGCGCCCATTCTTCACGTACTTGAGCATGAGCTGCGGGGAGTAGCCGGCCTCGGCCGCCTGCTTCGTGGTGAACTGGCCCTCCTGGCCGACCGCGAACTCAAAGAGGCGGTCCCAGTTCGGAGCAGACGGGGCGGGAGAGCGCATGACACAAAAGGTAACCTACGTTTTAGTTTTGTGAAACATGATTCTAAACCCATGGTTTAGTTTTGTGCGGACCGGATTCCAGTTCTCCCGTCTTGCGATCGGGCCCAGCGAGCCAGCGTGCGTAGTGCCGTGGCTTTGACGGCGACGATCAGGATCGCGTCGATCACCACGGCGACCGGGACAGCGTCGATATGCCGTCCACCATCGTCCTGGAAAGCCCACATCCAATGCGACAGCTGCGACGCAAAGTTCAACGCGGCGCAAATTGCGAACCCCGAGACGAAAGCCGACATGGGGATCCAGGCCCAGGCCCACCATCGAAGCTCAAGGAGCGCGATCGCTTGGATCGAGCCTGACAAGAGACCGACACCTGCCAACTGAAGAACGACCGCATCGGTCGGCAGATACCAGTGCCCCCACCCGACCCCGTTTTCGACGAGCCCGATCACCCGCAGCGGCCACTCGGTGGCGGCAGACACCGCCAGGGCGAGCGCCCATCCCCGAGAGGCGAGCAGCCCGCCCGGCATGCTTCGCAGCACTCGGCCTACCGCGAGCGCCGCTGCGAAAGCGAGCCCCATGATCGGGAGCGAAACGCGCGGCGTGAACATCAAGATGAACAGCGCCGGCAGTTCGGCCCCGACGGGCACGAGCGGAGTGAAAATCCACGCGAACGCTAGTCGCGCAACGAGCTCGACGCCGAATCCCATCGACAGCTGGACCAACTGAACATCCAGCCATCGCCTGCGCATCGAACGCAGAAGTACCACGCTGGCGCCCATGTCGCTCGAGGTCGGCGCGGTTATCGTGGGCGGCTCGACAGTTCCCCATTTCCACCCCGTTGAACAAAGCCGCTACGCGGCGGGGTGGTGACGAGGGGGGGTAGGCGAAGCCGGCGACGTGGTCCGCGACGAGGGCGATCGGCGCCGGAGGCGGGGCCTTTGGTGAGCGTCGAAGTCGGTGAGGATGCAGCCTCCTTG
>DASWDH010000566.1:0-4637 GCA_036395495.1 Polyangiaceae bacterium | reverse complement strand
AGGGTCGCCCAAGCCGGCGCCCGTTCGCCAGGCGAGAAACACTTGGTTGGCCACGCGTATGGCATTGGGCTGATCCTGGGTGAGCCCCACAGCTGAAGCGACGCCCGCCGGTACATCGACTCCTGTCACGTTGCCTGGTTGAGCTACGTCGAGCACGGCGACCCGCAGCTTGGACCCATCGTGAGGGGACTTGCAGCGGCGCTCAATGACGGCGAAAGCGTGAACGGCAGTCTAGGTGGCCACAGCGCACTGCATCTTGGAATTTTGAACGGACACGTAGAGATCTGTCGCTATCTGGCCCGGTGTGGCGCGAACGTGAGTGCCGCCGACCGGCAAGGTGACTTGCCAATCCATTTGTGCGCGCTCGCAAGGATTTTGTCGGACGAGAGCGCCGTGCAGGTTGCACGCTCCCTGCTGGAGCATGGCGCTCAACCCGATGCCGTGAACGCACGGGGAGAGACCGCGAGTGACCTAGCCCAGATGCGGGAGAAACCGCTACTCTATCAGCTACTGAAAGACTCGTGAAAATGCTTGTAACCACGCCGAAACGCCCGTGCGCCACGCCCCCGCCTATTGACCGCTCGAGCTAACGTACAACCGCGATGTCTGGCACCGTGCGCGTGTGGTCGTTCCTCCAGCGCGCGGACGTGGATCAGAACCGACCATTAAGCGAGCGCCGTCCGGAGCTTCTCCATCGCCTGCCGGTCGACGCGGCGGTGGAGGGACCGATAGACAGTGGGTACGTGCGGTACGTAGCGGTTGGGCGTTCGCCGGGCCGAACGGACTTGCAAACTTGGATGGTGTGACGCCCTACAATGACCACCCGTCAACCCAGCGGCGCGCAAAGTTCCGCGAGCGCCGCCCGGTCGACGCGGAGCCTCTCCGGGTGATAATCGGCGCGGGCGAGGACCAGCGATCGAATCGCGTCGCCCTGCGCGAAACTGACACGCAGCTCCACGGGTTCGGGAGCGTCGCGCGCGCCGCGTTCGAACTCGGCCCATAACGTTTTCCCCGGGTGCGACCGCAGCCAATCGTGCATGGCCGCCTGGTAGCGGTCGCGAACATCTGGGTCGAGGTAATCGCGCACGATCGTCTGGTACGCATAAACGAGGGCAGGTTTTTCCACCCGTGCCACGACGTCGAGGTGCCGCGGGACGTCGAGAATCTCGGCGGTAGAGAGAACGAGCTCACCGGTCGCCAGCGCCTCGCGCGCGCGCCCGATCGCCGCTTCGAGGCGGTGGAGTCTGTCGACTTGGCCGGGCCACATGCAGGCGCGGAGCCAGTCGGCGTGGTCAAGGTCGCGAACGTCTATCGGCGAGCGATCGAAACCTAGGCGCAGGGCGATGCCTCGCGGATGGGAGGGGAGGGGAGTTCCACTTTCGTCGATCCACGAGATCTCGATCCGATCGGCGACGAGGTTGAGGCCGGCGCTGCAGCCGACGTCGGCGAGCGCGATGGGGCCGGCGATGTCCATCATCGCCAGCGGCCACTGCCAAACGACGGCGCGGGTCACCTCGTTGGTCTGAACGGATGCGTCTTTTAGGAGATCGAGCGCAAGGGGTCTTGCCAGGGCATTGCGCACGGCGTGCTCGGTGATCGTTTCGTCGTCGGGAGGTTCGGTGGCGATGGCGCGGGCCAGCGGGTGCGCCGGATCGCGCAGGGCATCGAAGCGCACCGCCGCACACAAAAGGAGCGGCCGTTCGTATCGAGCGTGAAAAGCTCGCTCACGCCAGGCGTCCTCGACGAGGCTGCGGGTAACCAGGTCCCGCGCGAGCAACGCCCTCGCCGTCTCGAGGAGGCGCGCATGCGTAGGTGAGCGCGACGCGAAGAACTCCACTTGTCCCGCTGCTTCGTCGTCGAAACCATCGAGGCCTGTTCGGATAGGGCTGGTCACCGAGAGACTCTACTGGCTTCGATCCCATCGATCGACCTACCATCTACCCCCCCCCAATCGGCTCGAGTTTGGTTACCATACGAGAGGAGCGGTCATGGGGAGACTGGCGATCGATTTTTTTCACGAGGCGGAACGGCTGGGCGGCTTGGCTGCCAAGGCGCAGCTCGCCGCCGTCGCACGCGTTACGTCGGCGGAGGCGGCGACGATGGACGATTCACCGGAAATCCTGGCGCACTTGAAAGCTGCGATGGGCCAGGTCCGATCGCAGCGCGTGGCCCGCACGGTGCAGCCGAGCGCGGAGGGGGACGTGGTGCCCGCGGGCGCCGAGGCACGAGACGCGACCATCCTGCGCCGCCAGATGCGCGCGGTGGCGGAGCTCATGTCGCAGCGATCCCTCTTCCTGGGGGACGTGGCCAAAACGGCGCGACGGGTCGACGAGGCGGCGGCCACGTCGCTGAATGTCGAGCGGGTGAGCGTTTGGATGCTGGATGCCCGTCGAACCAAAATCACCTGCCTCGATCTGTTCGAGCGTAGCCCCGTCCGACATTCATCGGGCATCGAGCTCTATCGAAAGGACTGCGAGCCGTATTTCGCCGCACTCGAGCACGAGAGGACGATCGCCGCCCATGACGCGCATCGGGACCGGCGCACCTCCTGTTTCTCCGCGTCGTATCTCAAACCGCTCGGCATCGAGTCGATGCTCGACGTCCCGATCTCGGCTCGCGGTGCCATGGCCGGCGTCGTGTGCCACGAGCACGTCGGGTCGCCACGCAAGTGGAACAGCGACGAGGAATCATTCGGTTATCTGATGGCGACCATTATCGCGCTCAGCATCGAGCGCCGGCAGTAATCAAGTCAGTTCGTGTTATCTTTCACCACGATGGAACCAGGGCGCGCGAGTCGGACGGCAGAGCTCGTGTGCATGGGGCGCGCCGTGGCGCACGGCAGGACTTCGGTGGCGAGATTCGCCGATCCGACCGCTCTCGCGCTGCTCCCTGATGATGCGCGGGCGCGCGTCGAACGGGTTCGAGCCGGCACCCCGGCGACGGGCCTGCGCGCACGGGTCGAGCGGGGATACCTCAATCGCCAATCGAAGATGATGGTCGCGCGCACCGTCGCGATCGACGACGCCGTGCGCGCCGCGGCTTACCCTCAGCTCGTGATCCTGGGTGCCGGCCTCGATGGTCGCGCCTGGCGTATGCCCGAGCTGCGCGACGTGGTCGTCTTCGAGGTCGATCATCCCGATTCCCAACGCGACAAGCGAGCCCGGTCTACGGCGCTCACACCGGTGGCGCGTGACATCCGCTTCGTCCCCGTCGACTTCGCACGCGACGATCTCGACGAGGCTCTCGCGTCCGCGGGCCACGACCCGGCCCGCGCGACGACGTGGATTTGGGAGGGCGTGGTCATGTACCTCACCCTGGCCGACATCGAAGCGACGCTTGCGGTGATCGACCGGCGGTCGGCCGCCGCGAGCCGCTTGATCGTCGCGTATCACAGTCCGTGGCCGCTGTTGCGTTTGGTCGGTCTCCTTTTGCGCCGGATCCGCGAGCCGCTGCGCTCCGCCTTCACCGCGGAGGCGATGCGAGGGCTCCTCGCCAAGCACAAGTTCGAAGTCGTTCAGGACGAAGATGTGCCGACGATCGGCGCGGGCTTGTCCGCTGAGATCGCTCGTGCGACGCGGGTCGTGAAACACCTGCGCATCGCGACCGCCGTTCGCCAGCTGGGCCACGTTTCCGCAGAGTAACACCTGCGTTTCGGACCACGGCGCCCGTGTGCGCAAAAAAGGCCTGGCTCCCTTCGCGTCAAACGGGAGTAGACTTTAGGCGCAATGGTGACGGTCCCCATGAGTACGCAAATAGGGCGCGGCACGCAGCAGGTCATCCATGGGCGGCTACGTGTCTACTACGACGGCTATTGGATCAAGGCCTACGACGTCCCAGCCGACACCCTTCTCGCCAAAAAGCGCCTCATCGAAGCGCTCACGCGCCGGCTCTTCAACCATACCGAACACGGCATCAATATCCCGGGCGGTCGCCTCGAGGAGGCGCGGCTCGCGTTCGATACGGAACCCGATCCCCAGCGCCGCCGCATCAAGGGCGGCATGCTGGCAGGGGCGCTCTTCAACCGCGCGGCGGACATCATCACCAAGCTCGTGGAGATTCAAGCCATGGGGGTCGTGATACAGCCCGACAACGAGCTCATGCGCCATTGCGGCGAGCATCTGCGCGAAGCGCTCGAGCTCGGGAAAATGGTCCTGCATCGCAGCGGCGACGAGGGAATCGATGAGCTCTGGGGGGAGCCGTTCAAGGCGTTCGCCTATCCCATCGAAGAGTTCTACAAGAGCCGCTACATGAAGATCGCGATGACGATGAGCGCGATCGATCTCATCGCCGCCGAGCTGCTGCGCACCTTCGGAGATCTTCCCATGTTCCATGGCCTCGAGCCGCTCGTGGCCTCGTTCGCGACCGCCGCGAAAGCGAAGTCCGAAACGCTCCGAACCGATCCCGAGATCTTCGAGGTCTGGACCTCGTTCGTGGCTTCGGCGGAGAAGCTGGCCGCGTTCGAACCTGTCCTGTCGGCATGTCCGTCATCGCTCGAGCTGGACTGGGCGCAGCAGGGCATGCAGCTCGTGAACGGCGGCAAGGAGCTGGTCTCGTACATCACGCGCGCGCGGGTGCCGATGCCGAAAAGCACGCGAGAGTGGAGCGAGCGTTGCGAACGCTATCGCCTGAACTGCGCG
>DASWDH010000565.1:0-5172 GCA_036395495.1 Polyangiaceae bacterium | reverse complement strand
GTTGCCGGCAAGACTCTCGTCCGCCACATCCGCGAGAAAAAAGCGTACTCAGCTACCGAGAGGAGCTGGATGGGAACCTCTTCCGGGTGGATGGTCGACGGCTCGCCCGACCAAGTGCTCGACCGCTACAATAAGCTCGTCGATGCCTACAATGCCGTGCGATTCTAGATTTTCCGACGAACGGCATCGCGCTAGTCTCGTAGGGTGGTGACTCGAAATCCGCACAGAGGGCGGGCTATCGTCGGAGCAACCCTTTACGCACTGCTCATGGCTGCTGGAGCGGTTGTCCTCGTGGTCCTTTTCGTCATCGAGCCGCTTTCTGGCAGACACGCCGGCGCTCGTCTCGAGGCGATGGAAATGGGTGCGCTGTACGCGTTCCCCCCGCTACTCATCTATCTGTGGGTGCCCTGGATCATCGACCGTTTCGATCCCGAGCCGTGGTGGTGCCTGGCGCTGGCGCTCTTCTGGGGGGCGATCGCGTCCGCTGGTTTTGCCGGTTGGATCAATACCGAGGTGATCGAATACACGCGGCAAGAGTTCGGAGGGGGAAAGGACGCCGAAGCGATTGCCGAGGTCGTAGGCTCTTGCATCAGCGCGCCGCTCGTGGAGGAGCTCTGGAAAGGGCTCGCCGTCTTCGGCATCTTTTTCTTCCTGCGGCGGGAGTTCGACGGTGTGGTCGACGGGATCATCTATGGCACCTTTGCCGCGCTTGGATTCGCGGCGGTGGAGAACGTCACCTACTACGCCCGCGCCCACCTGTTCGAAACGCTCGGACATCAGCACGACGCGCTGAGCGCGGCGTTCGTGCTGCGCGGCGTCCTATCGCCATGGGGGCACCCGCTCTACACGTCGATGACCGGCATCGGTTTCGGAATCGCTCGCGAAACGAGCAAGACTTGGTTGCGCTGGCTTGCTCCGCTATTCGGGTATCTGTTTGGCGCGTTCCTTCACGCCGTGTGGAACGGAGCCGCGACCATCTCCGGCATGCTGGTCATGCTGATGCTGCCGCTCTGGCTATTTTTCAATCTGGCGTTCTTCGCCATCATCTGCTGGCTCGTCATCCGCAAGGGGCGCATCATTCGCGACAACTTGAGGGACGAGGTGCTGATCGGCACCCTGTCCCAGGAGGAGCTGAATCTGATTTGCTCGCCGATCGGCCGGCTGCGGGCGACGTTCCGGCATGGCGGCGCGGTGGGGCGGCGCTTCGTGGCTCATGGGGCGAGACTCGGGCTCTGTAAGTGGCACGCGGCTCGAGCCATGAAAGGGAAGAAAGAAACGATCAGCGTCGGATTCATCGTGCCGCTTCGCCAAGAGCTCGCCCGCCTCCGATTGGAAATGTGGCACCGAATGGGGGCGGTCCCTCCGCACCCCGCGTGGCAGAAGGCGCATCCACCGGGCTGGCCGCATCGGCAGGGCGGTCCTCACCACGGCGGCCCGCCGCGTTAGCATCTGCGCAAGAGCATGAAGCGCGAGCGCACCGCTACCCCCTTCGACTGTACGAGATGTGGCGCCTGCTGCGCCAATCCCGCCGAGAACCGGGCCGAGCAGTTCGTCGAATACGTCGAAGTGCGCGCGCGCGACGCGCTGCTCGGCCAGCCCGAGTTGGTCCGGCGGCTCGTTGTCTACAACGCCAACGGTGAAGCCCACCTGCGGCTCGACGCGAGCGGAAAGTGTCTGGCACTCCGAGGCCGCATCGGTGGCCGTGTGCGGTGCACGATCTACGAACATCGCCCCGCCGCCTGTCGCAAAGTCGAGGCCGGCAGTGAGCTCTGCCTGGCCTACCGACGTGAACGCAACCTGGAGGCGCAATAGAGAAGATGAGACAAACGGCTCGCATCTTGATCGTCGAAGGTGATGCGATCCTCGCGCGGGATCTCGAAGCATCGCTCTCGGCGATGGGCTACGTGGTCACCGGCGTCGCCTCGTCGGGGGAAGAAGCGGTCCAGTTGGCGAGCCAGAACAAGCCCGACCTGGTTCTCATGGACGTCATGTTCGAAGGGGAGATGGATGGAATCGAGACCGCGCAGCGATTGCGGGACCGGCACGATCTTCCGGTCATCTACTTGGCGGCCGAGGGCGATGAGGCAACCTTCGAACGCGCAAAGCAGACGCTACCGCTCGCCTATGTATTCAAACCGTTCGATGCCAAGGAGCTCGGTCTCACGATCCGGACTTCGCTCGAGCGGCGTCGGCTCGAAACCGAGCTCGAGGCGGCCGAGCAGCGTTTTACCGCGCTGATGGATGCCGTGCACGATGGGGTCGTGATGACCGATGTCGACGGAGCGGTGACATTCGTCAACCGCGTCGCCCTGGCGCTTTCTCAATATCGACCCTCGGAGATCACGGGAATCGACTGGACGCAGCTGCTTTCACCGATCGATGCTTCTCCGCGCAGCCGCCGATCGATGGCCAGAAACCCGAAGAGCTCCGAAAGAACGGCGGAGCTCGTCGCAAAGGACGGCACCCGCACGCTCGTCCGCTACGAGTCGGCTCCCATCGTCGACACCAAGGGCAACGTCATAGGGGTGATCTTTGCGTTCCGCAGCTGAGGAGAGTCAATGAAGGGTGAGGTCGTCCTCGAAGTCCGAACCCCGCACCCCCCGAACGCGCACGCGCCTGCTGTGCCATCGTCTGCGAATTGAGGTAGGATCGAAGAACGTGTCCCTCGAACATGTCGAAACACTGGGCAAGGTGCGTCTCTTTGCAGGGCTCGCGCCGGATGCTCTGGAGGCCATTGCCTCGATCACGACCGAAGAATCTCACGCGCTCGGCACCTTGATCTTTGCCCACGGGGACGCGGGCAACCGCTTCTTTCTGATCTTGGAGGGCAAGGTGCGCATCAGCCGCAACGTTCCCGGCATGGGCGAAGAAGCACTCGCTATTCTGGGACCGGGGGACGTATTCGGAGAGATGTGCCTCTTCGACGATGCGCCGCGCTCGGCCGATGCCCGCGTTCACGAGCGCTGCCGGCTCCTCAGCGTCTCCAAGGAGCGGTTCATCGATCTTCTTTTCCTGCGCATGGACCTCTCGCGCGACGTCCTGTGGAATGCCGTTCGCATTCTCTGCAAACGATTGCGTGAGACGGACGACAAGCTCACATTTCTGTCCATCAGTTCCAAATTTTGAACGCCGTGGCATTGATGAGATGGCCTCTGGTCTGTTGCGCGCTCTTGCTTTCGACGGCGCATGTCGAAGCGCAAGCGCCCCACTCGCCCACCGCGGCCCGCAAGGCTCCACGAAAAAGAAAGAAGCGTCGTCCACCGCCGGAGCCGGTTGCCGTCGAGCCACAGCCGGAACCGGTCGCACCGGCGCCCGCGCCGCCGCCGGGGCCGGCCCCCACGGTATCCCCTCCGAGCACGCCGCCTCCTGCCTCGCCGGCAGCACCCGAGCCGGCGCCGTCTCCACCGCCGCCCGCCAACCCGCAGCTGCAGCCGACGCCGCAGCCGATCGATACGTCGCGTGACAAGCCCCCTCCGCCGCCGCCCGAACACCCCCTGCCCGAGCAGCTACAGCCGGTAGCGCCCAAGCCGCCCACGCTCATCCTCGAACTCGATCCGGAGTGGGGTTTCCGATCGTTCGTCGATACCGAGCCAAGCTCGACCGACAAGCGCTTCAGCACGCCCGGCAACTTCGCCCTGGGTGGGCGTGCGGAGCTCTATCCGCTTGCCAGCACGAATGCCGGCGTCTTCCGGGACATCGGCTTTACCGGTGTGTATGCGCGAGCGCTCCCCTTTACTTCGAAGGACTTCGACAAGAACGACGAGATCGATACCGAATGGTACCGCTACGGGGGCGCGCTCAAGGTGCGTGTTCGACCGGGCGGAAACCCTCTTACGTTGGGCTTCATCGCAGGCTGGGAGAGGTGGGTGTTCGACTTCAGCAGCACGAATCCCGCCACCATGCCGAGTTTGGAGCCCATTCGCGAGATCCCTCGTGCCCGTTACGACCTTCTGGTCGGCGGCATGGACATACGGCACTCGCTCGGCACCGTCGCACTGTTGTTCGACGTGGCCTATCTTCATACGTTGTCGATTGCACCTCTCGGCGATCGCACTCCCGCCCCGGGCTACGGTCTGCGCGGTGGACTCGGGTTGGCGCTCGTGCTGACGCGCGCCATCGAGTTCGATTTCCGGGCCCATTATGCGATCGTGCGATTCCCCCTGCGCTCGGTGCCCGGTCGTTACGACGAAGCGGGTCGAGTCTCCGACCAGTACGTGCTGGTCAATGTCGGCGTTGCCTTCACATTTTGAAGTGGTAGCGAGACGGCGCGATGAGGACCGCGAGCTTTCGACGTCGATCGGGTGCTCCACCGCAGGTCTTCGGACATCGCGGCGTGCGGGGTGCGGCACCGGAGAACACGATGTCGGCATTCGAGCTTGCGGCGAAGGCGGGCGCCCAGGGGGTCGAGCTCGACGTGCGCGTTTGTGGCTCGGGGGAGCTCGTGGTCTGCCATGACCCCACGCTCGATCGGGTGACGAGCGGGCGGGACCGTCGAGTCGTGGCCGATCTCGATTGGCCGACCCTCTCTGGCGTCGACGTGGGCGACGGACAACACATTCCGCTGCTTGACGAGGTGCTCCGCTGGGCACGCGATCGAAACATGAAGGTGAATGTCGAGATGAAACGAGACCTGCCCGATCGGCGGGCGGTCGTGCGCGAAACCGCCCGGGCGCTGGACCGGATTGGAGCTCAGCTCGGCAATGTGATCGTCTCCTCGTTCGATCCCTGGATGCTCGCACACTTGGGCTGGCAGATGCCGAACACCCTACGGGGCTATCTCTTCGCGTCGGGCCAGCGATGGGCGAGGTACGGCTGGGCGGCCCTGCCGCTGCGGGTCGAAGCCGTGCACCCGGACAAGCTGCTCGTCGATGCGAAGCGCTGTGAGAAGTGGCGCCGCCGTGGCAAGCTCGTCAATGTATGGACGGTGAATGATGGGGCGGAGGCCCGATCGCTGGCGGCGATCGGCGTCGACGCGATCGTGACCGACACGCCCCAAATCATCGTGGAAGCGCTTAACTCACCCAGAGGCGGGCCGAAGGCCGCGCCGAGTAACTCACCCGGGCCGAAGGCCGCGCCGAGTAACTCACCCGGGCCGAAGGCCGCGCCGAGTAACTCACCCGGGCCGAAGGCCGCGCCGAGTAACTCACCCGGGCCGAAGGCCGCGCCGAGTCA
>DASWDH010000564.1:0-1823 GCA_036395495.1 Polyangiaceae bacterium | reverse complement strand
GCATGCCGAACACACGATTGAAAGCCTCGTCGGCGCCGGCCATTCTCCGCAGAGGCGTGCCGTCGGCGGCGAAATTGATGTCCGATGGAGTATCGCCGCCGATGGGATGCAGGCCGAAGTTCAGATTGGCGAATGGACTGTCGGCTTTGACCGCCCCGCCAATTACGGTGTCGATAGAAGGGCCATCGAGCTTGTTGACCGCGCTGAACTGCGGATCGACATAGGGAATGTCGCCGCTTGAGCCCCGCCCTCTCGCCGAAAGGCAAACCACCGCTTGGTGCTGGAGGGGCACCTTGTCGCCACCGACGGTGCCCCCGCACCCCATGCAGTAGGTGAGACCGGTGCCGTCTTTCGGCGTGGCTCCGTTCATCTGTGGACCGAGGACGAGGATCTTGTCTTTGAAAGCTTCGAAGGGAGACAAGATCGGGCTGAGCTGGAAGCTCGTCGTGGTGCCGGTTGGCCAAAATGCTTTTTGATTCACGCCGTCGGGGGTGTAGCAAAATACCGCGAATTTCGCCTTGGGCGCCGCCTGCGCTTTCGCATCGGCCTCGAAGAGCTCGAGGGCGGGAAGCACCAGGGCGGCGCTCCCGAGCCATTTCATCAAGTCGCGCCTTCGCAGACGATGGTGGGCCGACAACTTCATCACGGACCTCCTTCGGACAGACGGAAACGGAACGAGTCGGTATTCGCAATCGAGACCACCAGGCCGACGAGGTCGCCCGATGGCGTGAAGCTCTTTTTCAGCGCGTCGACGGAGCAGGCATCTTCGTCGGCCACCGTGCGGGACACCGCGTGCTCGAAATACTTCTGCGCGAAACACGCCTTGATGTCCTGACTCTGCGCGATCCTGGTAAGGAGCTCGCCGCCGTTCGCGAACGGTCCCGCCAAATCGCCGGCGTTGGTCATCGTACCGGACGTGTCGACGGCCCTTCCGCTGTCGACGCTACGCTGGCGGCCGACTTGATCGAAATTCTCGAAGGCAAAGCCCGGCGGATCGATCATGTCGTGACAGGACGCGCAGAGGGGCGCCTTCGCGTGCTGGTCGAGACGGTCGCGCGTGGACAGCCCCGGTTGAATGGGCGGAAGCTGAGGAATGACGACTCCGGCCGGCGGCGGCGGCATGTCCTGGCACAGGATCGCCTTGCGAACGTAGAGCCCGCGCGAAATGGGGTTGCTCTGGTTCGGCCGCGCGAGCAGCGCCAAGAGACCAGGATGGGCGAGAATGCCGCGGCGCTCTTGGTCGGCCAAGCCGGCTGCGGTGAAGGCGGTCCCGGTGCCCGGCAGCCCATAGAAGGTCCGCAGCGCGCCGTTCAGCCAGTACGTCGTTCCCGAGAAAAGGCTCGCGACGTTGGGATGCGCCGTCGCTCCGTAAAGCTGGGTCGCGCTCATGAGAAGAGACGTTTGCAGCGCGTTGACGACATCGGTCGTGAACCCGGCGTCGTCGCGCGCCAGTTCGTGAAAATCGCCGAGCTTGAGCCACGATGTGTAGAAACTGGTGACGCCCCGAAGAAATCGCGGGTCGTGCACCATGCGATCCAACTGCGCGCGCAAGCTCGAATCGGCGAGCTCATTGGCGGCTGCGGCGGCATAGAGCGGTTCATCGGGCATCGAGTCCCAAATGAAGTACGAAAGCCGGCTCGCCAGCTCGTAGGAGCCGATCGGACGAAGCTGGCCCGCTTGCTCACCCTGCTCGAGCTTGGGAAGCTGATAGAGGAAATCGGGAGACTGAAGAAGGCCGGCGACGAGCCACTCGACGCCCATCGCAAAGTCTTTCTCCTTGATACCGGCGTCGAATAACGTCTGTAGCTCCATACGCTCCGCTG
>DASWDH010000563.1:0-3427 GCA_036395495.1 Polyangiaceae bacterium | reverse complement strand
GCCCTGCGCAGCGTATCAGGATTGCAAGCCCGGCCATCCCGTCGTTTGGTGCGCGACGACGGGCAGGGGCCACGATCGGCAGGACAATTTCGCGCCGGCCGCCATTTGGAAGTTCCTTTCGCAGTTCTAAAGAGCATGATGAGAGCTCCGTCCTTTTCCCTCGAACTGACTCGGACCGCGAAGCGAATCGCTCTCGTCGCCACGACGATGCCGCTGGTCGGCTGTGGAAGCGACGAAGGATGGGAGCCGAACGCGACAGAGCGCGCCGGCGTCATCGGCTGCCCGGGCAGCGGAGGTTCGAACGCCACAGGCGGCGCAGCGGGCGTGAGCGGCGCAGCGCTGGATGCGAGCGTTTCCGACGTCCGTTCGGCGCCGCGCGACGCCCTCCTGGACGAAGCGTTCGTGCCGGGACCGCCGTACATCGCCCCTCCTCACCAAGGCAATCTCGTCCACGTGAAGAACGGCTGCGCGTTTGCCCTCTGGATTCACGGTGTCGGAGGAGGCGCCGTACTGTCGCCCGACGACTTGAAGTTGAACGCCGGCGAGATGCACGACTATGCCGTCGGCGATTGGCCGTTCGCGTGGGTCACAGCCTACGTCGACGGACCGCGGCAAAACATGATCGACCGCGCCGAGCTGACGCTGTTTCCCGCAGGGGTCGCCAGCTATCGCTTGGCCTACATCGACGGCATCGGCTTGCCGATGGAACTGCAAGCCATCGGTTCTGGCGGTGATTGCAAGCGCGTCGGATGCTACATCCCCGAAGCGCAAATCGTGGCGCAATGCCCCGATGGCCTGCTTTTCGGAAAGCGCTGTCGTTCCGCCGGCACCTATTGCAAGGATCCGGCGAACGCCGCCAAACCCTATTGCCACGCGCTCGATGCTTCCATTGCTCGATGCGCGCAGAGCGTGCCCGGTTGCGAGGATGCCGCGGGCGCGACGACCACGAACGCGTACGCCTGCGAACGCGCCTTCGGCGATGCGCCCAATTTGTGCGCCACGCTGAACCGCGGCATCGTCGACGATCCCGCAAGTTCCGACGATTCCGCCTACTACCAACGCCAACCGCACAACACCTACACGGCCTGGTTGCACCGCGTATGCCCCGGCCTCTACGCGTTTCCCTACGACGACGTCCGAACGAGCGACGACCCCTTTCACACCTGCCACAACAATACGAGCAGCACTCAAGTCAACATCACGTTCTGCCCGGCGGGTTGAGCTCGTCACGCCAGTGTCGCCGGGCGCGCCAAAATTCAGCCCCCAAAGAACCGCACGGCGGGAACCACGCTCGGTACGCTGATCAACGAGGGGCTCAAATATGCGATTCTCTCTCCTCAGCAGGCCGCGCGCGTGAGAAACATCGGCGAGGCCGAGCGGACCGGTGTCGCCGGCGGAACGATCGACCCGGGCGTCCCCTACCGGTACTTCCACCGCGACGGCTCCGGGCGCTCCATCGCGCTCTTCTTCTACGACGGCCCCATCGCCCACGCGATCGCCTTCGAAGGCGTGCTCGTTTCGACGCAGCGTTTCGTCGCTCGCTTGGGGGCCGGTGCGGGTGGCGCCGGGCGCCTCGTCCACGTGGCCACCGATGGCGAGAGCTACGGCCATCATTTTCGGCTCGGCGAGTCGACGCTCGCGCAGGTCCTGACGGTCGAGGCCCCCCGCGCAGCAGATGTCGTTCACGAACTACGGAGCCTTCTTGGCGGCCCATCCTCCCACCCAAGAAGTCGAACTCGCGCTGGGCCCCAACGGACAGGGCACGGCGTGGAGCTGCTCGCACGGCGTCGGGCGCTGGTATTACGATTGCGGCTGCCAGGCGAGCGGGGAGCAGGGGTGGAATCAGGCGTGGCGCACGCCGCTGCGGCGGGCGTTCGATCTGTTGCGCGACTGGGGATCGGAGCGCTTCGAAGAAGGGACGGCCGATCTGCTCGTCGATTCATGGGCGGCGCGCAACGCGTACGTCGAGCTCTTCGCCGGCCCTCCCCTGGCACCCGACAAATGGCTCGAGCCTCACGCCCGGCGCCCGCTCGACGACGGCGAGAAACGTCGCACCCTGACCTTCCTCGAGATGCAAAAATGCCTGCTTCTCATGTACACGAGCTGCGGATGGTTCTTCGCCGACGTGTCGGGCATCGAGCCGCGGCAGGTGATGAGCTATGCCGGACGCGCGCTCGACTGGATGGACGAGCTCGAGCTCGATCCTCCCCGTGCCCGATTCCTGGAAATTCTGAGCGAAGCAAAGAGCAACATTCCCGAGCGGGGCAGCGGCGCCGACATCTTCGCGAGGGTCGTCGAACGGCTGCGCGTTTCTGCCTCGCGGGTCGCGTCGGCGCAACGCGTGCGGCAACCGGCAAGCGGTGCGCTCGACGATGCGAAAGAGTTTTGACGAGAGTTGCGAAATGACGTACGGCGCGTGAGCCAAACTGTGATACCGACCCAGCGCACGCGTGGCACCGCATATGCAAGCGCCAGCGGCTAGCTCGATGCGATGACCCAACCGATCGAAACAACCAACGTCGACGAACCGCCAAAACGGGAGAAACGCCATGATGCGCGAGAAGGCTTTTCGCAAGAACCTCGACGAAGACGTCAAGACCCTTCGGATCTTGCGCCATTCAGTCCGCGTCACTTTGGAGATTTCCCGCGTTCACAGTGACGAATGGGACGAGCTCGAGACGCACCTCTACGCGGTGGAAAACGCGGCGCGCGACAGGTCCACGGCATCTCGGGCGCCGGTTCGCGCGGCCATCAAGAGCTTGGAAGGCTTTCACGCCTCGCTGCGCCCCAACTGGGCGCACCTTCCCTGAACGGGACATCACCTCTTTCGTCACGCCGGTGAAATCGCGCGTGCAACACGACGAGCTTCTTGCCGAAACCTGGCAGTTACATGCAGGGCCCACACTTATGAGGCCGTGCAAGAAGAAACCCGTGGCATTTCGCTCGGTGACGTCCCTCGTCTGTCCGGCACGCGGGAGCGGCCGGCGCGCGTGGTGGCTGTGCAACGGGGGAGCATCGACGCAGCAGCTTTCACGCGCGACGTCCTCGACCATGTCGTGCACACCTGTGCGAGGGAGGTCCGGGACGCGACGGCGGCCGACCTCTACTTGGGCTTCGCTCTCACCGTGCGCGATCGGCTCGTGCACCGGTGGCTCGCAACGCAGCGCACCTACTTCGAGCTCGACGTCAAACGCGCCTATTATTTTTCGTCCGAGTTCCTGACCGGCCGAAGCTTGGGGCTGTGCCTGCTCAACCTAGGCCTTTACGAGGCCGCGCAATCGTTCGCGCTGACCCGTGGATTCGACCTCGGCGCGATCTTGGAGAGCGAAGGCGACCCCGGTCTCGGAAATGGAGGCCTAGGCCGCTTGGCCGCCTGTTTCATGGACTCGCTGGCGACGCTGGAGCTGCCGGCGGCTGGCTACGGGAT
>DASWDH010000562.1:0-12646 GCA_036395495.1 Polyangiaceae bacterium | reverse complement strand
GGGCCGGTGGCCGAAAACGTGTGGCGCTCCGTCGGCGACTTCGTACTTCGCCGAGGCGACGGCGTCTATGCGTACCAGTTGGCGGTCGTCGTCGATGACCTCGCGATGGGCGTGACCGAAGTGGTTCGGGGCGCCGATCTTCTCTCGTCGGTTGCCCGTCAGGTCTTATTGTGCGACCTGCTCGGCGCCCACCCGCCTCGATACGCTCACCACGCCATCGTCGTGGCCGCCGACGGCACGCGTCTGGCCAAGCGCACCCACGGCGTAGCACTCCGCGATCATCGCGACCGCCGTGCTGCGCCGGCGGCGATCATCGGGTTGCTCGCCGGTGCGCTCGGTCTCGCCGATGTTGTTGCGGGCACCGGGTTGACGCCTGGCGAGCTGCTCTCCGCGTTCGATCCGTCGCGGCTCATGAACCGAAAGCTCGCGGCGTTACCCGTTCTCGTATGATCCCGCGCGGGCGAAGACGTGGCCGGCGAGCAAGCTCGCCAGCGCGATGCCTGCCCAAAGCGGGGCGAGCAGCGCGATGACTTGCCAATTGTCCTGGTCGAACCAAGGCAGGATCTTGAGGAGCAGCCCGAGCGCCGAACTCGCGAGCGCGGCGAGCGCGATGACGACCGTGCGGGACGCGCCGCCGGCGCGACCCATTGAAAGACGCAGCCCACTCCAGCCGAGGAGAAGAGCGAAGGGAGCGCATTGCAGGATGTTCTCGTTGTGGTGCGCGACCTCGTGATTGGTGAACGCCCAAAGAAAGACGAACAGGGCGCCCGAAGTGCCCAAGATCGATCCCAGGGCAGCCACGCCGAGACCGAGCGCCAAGCGGGCCAAACGCTGGCCCCGTGACGCGGCCCACCCCAATCCCACGAACAAGCTCGCGCACGTCGCTCCGATGAGCAGCGCGAACCCGGTCCAGTGCGGCGCCCGCGCGGGCGCCGGCGCTCTTCGGTCGGAGAGGAGCACGGCTTCCGTTTCGACGAGGGGAACAGGGCCGAGCGGAGACTCCGTCGTCGCGCGTCGCGCCGTCTCTTCGACCTTGGCGGGAAGAAACATTTCTTCCCAAACCGTGATCGGTCGATCGATGACATCGCCCATGGCGACGTAGAGGGCAGCGTAGACCGGCGGATGGTTCGCGGTGAGTCGCTGGGTGTGTTCGCGCCAGGTCATCTCCGCCGGCGCCGAGGAAACGCGCGCCAGGGCCCCTCCGCTGGCCCGGTCGATCAGATCGCGGAGGCGCGTGGCGCAATTGTCACGATAGTAGTCGAAGACGTAGTACTTGTTTTCGTCTCGCGCGTTCCACGAAAGAAAATCGGCGACGTTCCGTTTCTGCTGCGCGGTCAGCCGCAACCGCTGGACCACCATCGAGCGATTCTCGGCCGCGTACGCATCGATGGTCCGCTCGAGAGGCTGAACCGAGAGCCAGTAGCGGTACTTTCCGAGCAAGAATTTGGGAACGAGCCAGACGGAAGTGAACGAAAACGTGCCGTAGTTGTAGACGAGGCGGGTGCCTCTTTCGTGATCCTCGACCAGAAGCGCCTGGTGGCCGAACTTGCTGAAAGGGTGGTCCCCGGGTCCGAAAGTGAGCAGGGAAATCGCGAGCTCGTCGCCAGCATCGGCTCGCAGTGGGGCGGCGGTGCCGAGCAGCACCCCGATGAAGACGAGCAGCGCAACACGCATCGACGCGACCAACGTAGCATTGCTCGCAGCCTCGCCCGGCCGATGGGCACCGTTCTTAGCATTGCTGCGTCAGATCTTGGCCATGACAGATCACGATCGGCAATTGCCGCGCGTCGGCCAGGTAAATGACGGCGAGGCCGTCGGAACAGCGTTTCAGAGGCCACAGCCGCGAGGCGTCGCCACTTCCGCTTTGCCGAGCCCATGTTCCGCCTGCCCGGTCAGTCGTTTCGTGGGGCATGGCTACTCCGACGCAACGATCGGGTAGCGAGAGATTGACGCAGTCATGTTGGCCGGCGCTAGGATCACTTCATGAAGCACTTCCGAGCGGCGGTGATGGGCGGCAGTGGGTACGGGGGGGCAGAGCTGATCCGCCGCCTCTTGCGTCATCCCGACGTCGAGCTCGTCCGGGTGGCCTCGGTCGACTTCGTTGGGCAGGTCGTTTCGGACGCCCACCCGGCGCTCGAGGGGGCCACCGATCTGCGGTTCGAAAAGCTGACGCCGCGCGAGGTCAGCGCAGGGGTGGACGTCGTCCTGCTCGGTTTGCCGCATCGTGTAAGCGCCGGCGTGGTCCCCGAGCTCATGCAGGCCGGGGTGCGGATCGTCGATCTGTCGGGCGATTTTCGTTTGCGAAGTGCTTCCGCATACCGCCGGTATTACGGCGCGGAGCATCCGGCGCCGTCGCTGCTCGGAACATTCGTGTACGGTCTGCCCGAGCTCAACCGGGAGGCGCTTCGTACGGCCCGATACGTCGCTTCGCCCGGGTGCTTCGCGACCACGATCGAGCTCGGGCTCCTGCCGCTCGCGCGCGCCGGCCTCCTCGAGGGGGAAGTGGAAGTGGTGGGCATCACCGGATCCAGCGGTTCGGGCGTGGCGCCGAGCGCGGGGACTCATCACCCTGTTCGCGCCGGCAACCTGAGAACGTACAAACCGCTCGAGCACCAGCACGTGCCGGAAATCGAGGAGACTTTGGCATCCGCCGGGGCGCGGGACCTCGAGATACGCCTGGTGCCCGTTTCCGCGCCGCTCGTGCGGGGGATTTTCGCAACGTCGTTCGTCCACGTGCCGGAATCGGTGAGTGCCGAGCAGATCCGCGCGCTTTATGCAGAAGCGTTCGCGGGAGAGCCGTTCGTACGTGTGCCTTCCAAGCGGCTACCGGAAGTCGTTGCCGTCGCCGGTTCGAATTACGCGGAGGTCGCCGCGCAAGCCGGACCTGCGCTGCGCGGCAGGCGTTTGCTGAGCGTCTTCGCGGTGACCGACAACCTCATCAAAGGTGGAGCGGGGCAAGCGATCCAGTCGATGAACTTGATGCTCGGACTCGACGAAAGGACAACGCTCGAGGACACCGGTCCGTGGCCCTGAGCTCCTGCTACGTGATCAAGCTCGGAGGCGAGATCGCGCGATCGTCCTATCTGGAGTCGCTGGCGCAAGATCTCGTCGCGCTGGGCTCGACGGGCCACGCCGTGATCGTCGTGCACGGAGGAGGACCTCAAGTCACCGAGCTCCAGGGAAAGCTCGGACAACAGCCGAAGATCGTCGCCGGGCGCCGGGTCACCGACGCCGCTGCGCTCGAGGTCCTCAAGATGGCGGTGGCCGGTATCGTCAACGTCGACCTTTGCGCGGCCGTCGTTCGCGCCGGTGGGTCGCCGGTGGGGTTGCACGGGGCAAGCGCTCTCACGTTGCGCGCATGCCGGCGTCCGCCCGTCGTCGTTGCCGGGGCAGGGGAGGAGGCGATCGACTTTGGTTGGGTCGGTGATGTCATCGGCGTCAACGAGCAGCTCCTCGAATTACTCGTGGGTGCCGGACACATTCCGGTCGTGGCCTGTCTCGGAGCCGACGAACGCGGTACGGTTTACAACATCAACGCCGATGCCGTCGCCAGTGATCTCGCCCGATCGCTCGGCGCGGCCGCCCTCGTTCTGGTGACCGACGTCGGCGCCGTTCTCTCCGATCCCTCCGACCCGTCGTCGCGCCTCGCGCGGTTGACCCAGGCCGACGCAGAACGTGCCATCGCCGCCGGGCAAATCAAAGGCGGCATGATACCGAAGCTCACCGAGGGCTTCGCGGCGCTCGCCAAGGGGGTGCCCGCCGTTTTCATCGTGGGCCGCCTCGCTGGCGGCGATTTGGTTCGCGCGATCGACAGCCCCGGGTTGGTTGGAACGCTGCTCGTCCGCTAGAGCTCGAGCGTCGGCAAAAAGCGCGGCGCGGCTCGATGGCGCGTCGACTGCTCGTAGGCATGGGCGACGGCGAGTAGTGTCGGCTCGCTGAAAGGGCCGGCGAAAAACGAAATGCCGATGGGAAGGCCGCGGAGCATGCCGGCAGGAACGGTCACGCTCGGATAGCCGGCGACGGCAGCGGGCGTGGAGCTGCTTCCGGTGTAGGAGTCGCCGTTCAAAAGATCGGTGAGCCAGGCCGGACCGCCGGTGGGTGCGACGAGAAGATCGAGGCTGCCGGTTCGCATCGCCTGGTCGATGCCTTCGTCGCGCGACAAACGCCTGCACGTTGCGAGCGCTTCGAGATACGCCGGCGTGGTGAGGGGGCCCTTTGCGGCGGCTTGCTCGAACAGCTCCTGGCCGAAATAACGGAGCTCTTCCTTCGGACGATCGCGGTTGAATCGCACCAGATCGTCGAGCGTCTTCACCGGAGCTCCCGGACGCCGCGCGAAGTAAGCGGCCATGCCGGCCTTGAGCTCGTAGAGGAGCACTTCGAGCTCGGGGTCGTCGAGCTTGGCGACCGGCCCGATGCTGACGGGGTCGACGATCACCGCACCGATCCGCCGCAGGTCCTCCACGGCGCTGTCGAACAGGGCCATCACTTGCCGAGAAATGTTGGCAAAGCTGCGCACGACCCCGATGCGTTTGCCACGAGCTCCGTCGGCACGAAGCGCGGCCAGGTAGTCGGGTATCGCCCGTCCGCGCTGCGCCGCCGTGGCGGGATCGCGCGGATCGCTCGCGGCCAGAACGCCGAGCAAGATCGCGGCATCGGCCACCGATCGGGTCATCGGTCCCGCCGTGTCCTGCGTATGCGAAATGGGAATGATGCCGGCGCGGCTGACGAGTCCCACCGTCGGCTTGAGTCCGACGATCCCGCAAATGGAAGACGGACTGACGATCGATCCGTCGGTCTCCGTTCCCAATGCTGCCGCCGCGAGATTGGCCGACACGGCTACCGCAGAGCCCGAGCTCGAGCCGCTGGGGTTGCGGTCGAGTGCGTACGGGTTTCTGGTGAGCCCGCCCCGCGCACTCCAGCCACTCGTCGAGCGGAGCGAGCGAATGTAGGCCCATTCGCTGAGATTCGTCTTGCCCAGAATGACGCCCCCCGCTCCGCGCAGGCGGCCGGCGACCTCTGCATCCGGTGGCGCGGCCGCGGCGGCGAGGGCGAGCGATCCCGCCGTGGTGCGGAGGCGGCCGGCGGTATCGATGTTGTCCTTGACGAGGATCGGAATCCCATGGAGTGGGCCGCGCGGCCCTCTCCGCCGCCGTTCCTCGTCCAGTTGCGCGGCAACGGCGCGCGCGTCGGGATCGATCTCGATCACACTTCTGAGCGTCGGACCGGCGCGGTCGATCGCCTCGATCCGCGCGATATAGCGGTCGACGAGGGCGACCGAAGTGACCTCGCCGCGCTGCATCTTGGCCGACAGCTCGGCGATGGTCGCCTCCTCGATGTCGCGATGTGGCGCGAGGCCTGTCGGCTCCGCAGGCGTACGACGGGTCGCGACGGCGCAGCCGAGGGTTGCGCTGGTGGCGGCGCTCAGCGCTAGAAAGGACCGCCGGTCCACGCCCGAGCCTGAACGGGCCTAAGCCTGGGCGCCCAGAATGCGACGGCAGCCCGACGCTGCCCGGGTCATGGCGAGACCGGGTAGCTGACCACTGCCGCCTCCGCGCCCACACAAGAGCACCTCGCTGCCATCGATCATGAGCTTTTCGATCGCCAGGTCGCGAGGCTGATCGGCCAGCGCATCCTCGACCGAAGGCGAGGGCGGTTCGGCCAAGAGAGGCGCACAAGCGGCGAGCATCTCGCACGTCGGCCAGGCTCCCGCCCCCGCCACGAGGCAGCCGGCCGAGTCGGCGAGAACCAGCGCGTCGAATCCGCCTTCGTGGCGTGCGAAGGCCAGCTGGTAGTGAAGGGCGGTCATCACATCATCGCTGCGGCGCGTGCGCCGCTCGTTGGGAGTGTGCTTCATCATCAGGAAACGAAGCTTGGTCAATGTCCCGTGTCCGGGCCAAATTTCCGTTTTGTCGCTGGGCGCGCTCAGGCTAAGAGGGACCCGGTGTCGCTCCGGCCCCTCATCGACTCGCGTCGCATCATTCTCTGTGTCGGCAGCGGAGGGGTGGGCAAGACGACAACGGCAGCTGCTCTGGGCCTCGCCGCGGCCGCCGCGGGCAAGCGCACACTCTGCCTCACGATCGACCCCGCTCGCCGCTTGGCCGAAAGCCTCGGCCTGCCCGAGGTGATGACCGAAGCACAGCTCATCGACCCCAAGCGCTTCCGGGACGCGGGATTCGCGGTGCGCGGTTCGCTCTCGGTGATGATGCTCGACACCAAGACGACCTTCGACGAGCTCATCGCCCGCCATGCCTCGTCGCCCGACGTGCGCGACCGCATCTTGAGAAACAAACTGTACCGCCACATCTCGACCTCGCTCGCCGGCACGCAAGAGTACATGGCGATGGAGCGACTTTATGTGCTGCGCGACGACCCGCGCTGGGATCTCATCATCGTCGATACGCCTCCCACGGCGAACGCACTCGATTTTCTCGACGCGCCCGAACGAATGATCGACGCGCTCGACAGCGCCGTGCTGCGATGGCTCATGACCGCGTTCCAATCATCGGGCAAGCTCAGTTTCAATTTTCTCGCGCGGGGTGCGGCGGCGGCTCTGCGGGGAATGGCGCGCCTCACCGGCCAGGGATTCCTCGAGGCTCTCGCCGAGCTCGTGGTGCTCATCAACGAAATGTTCGGCGGCTTCCGAACGCGCGCCGACCAGGTCCGACGAGCGTTGCGCGGAAAAGAGGTGGCCTACGTGCTGGTGACGTCGCCCGACCCCATGAGCATTCGAGAGATTCTCTATTTCGCCGATCGCCTGCGCGAACAACAGATGCCGCGCGATGCCGTCGTCGTGAATCGCATTCGGCCTGCCCGGCGAGGCCGCCCGAGTCAGGCCGCCGTGCGTTCCGCCCTCGCGCGCCGCGGTCTCGCGCTCCCGGCAGGCGCAGAAGAGCGCGCCCTTCAGGCGTTCGACGAAGAGGCGCGCCTCGGCGAACTCGACCGCAAGCACCTCGGCGCACTGGCCTCCTTCGGCGCGGCGGAGAGGGCGATCCGGGTCGAGGTTCCGGCATTTGCGGGGGATGTGCACGACATTCGGGCACTGGCGAGGGTGGCCGCCGTCCTGGCCCCCGCGGGGTGAGCGGTCCCTAGCGTTACTGCGGCAGATCCTCGCTACCATGCTCGGGGGGGGGCTGAAGCCCGACTCAAGAGTTGGCAAGAATGACCGTTGTCGTGCAGAGGCCGTTCCTGGGCAGGCGAGCATGACCCAATTCGAAACCGCGTTCATCGCCGCCGTTGCGCACGATCTGCCGGTCGGGATCTGGGTGGCCCAAGCTCCGAATGGGGAGTTTCTCTACGCCAATGCCGCCTTCAACGACATCGTCGGCATGCCGCCCGATGAAGACGTGCTGACCGGTCAATACGCAACCGTGTACCGGCTCCACCATCAGAATGGCCAGCCCTGCGCCGACTCGGACCTGCCGTTCGCGCGTGCCCTTCGCGAGAAGGCCACGGTCACCGCCGAAGATCTCGTCATTCACCATCGTGACGGAACGCAGCTGAACGTGCGGGCGATCGCCAAGCCGATCTTTTCGTCGAGCGGCGAGGTGGCTTACGTTGTCGTGGCGTTCTACGACGTGACCCCTCAGGTTCTGGCCGAAAGCGCGCGGTGGCGCGCCGAAACGAATCGCGCCGAGGCCCTCGCGAAGGCGCTTCGCGCACGCGAGCGGGCCGCGATCATGCACGAGCGGCTGCTCGATGTCGTCAACCACGCGCCGCTCATCGCGTTTGCAACCGACAAGAATGGGGTGTTCACGCTCGCCGAGGGGAGGGTCCTGGCCCAACTCGGCGTCAAGCCGAGCGACTTGATCGGCCAATCGATTTTCGACATTTGCCGGGACTATCCAGCGATCACCGCCAACGTGACGCGCGCGCTGGCGGGCGAGTCGTTCATGGAGGTCGTCGAGGCGGCGTCGCTGGTCTTCGAGACTTGGCACGCGCCGATTGGCGGTCCGGAAGGCGGAATGTTGGGGGTGGCAACCGACGTGACCGATCCGCGCCGGATGCAGGCCACCCTCCTGTCGGCCGAGCGGATGGTGGCCGTCGGCACGATTGCGGCAAGCGTAGCGCACGAGATCAACAACCCGCTCAGCTACGTCGTCGCTTGTTTGGACTTCCTCGTGCGCGAGGGGAAGCCGGTCATCCAGCTCGCCAAGACCTTGCGCTTGCGATACCCGGATGACGCCGATATCGCCGGCCTGTCGGCCACGCTGGCCAAGATGACCGAGCCTTTCATCAACATTCGCGACGGCGTCGAGAGGATGCGGCTCATTGCTCGGGATCTCCGGACGTTCGCGCGCGCCGACGATCACGACGCTTCGCCGGTCGACGTGCACGACGTGTTGCGGTCGGCGATCCGCATGGCGTCGAATGAGCTTCGCTATCGCGCCAATGTCGTCAGCGAGTTTTCCGAAGTTCCTTGGGTCATGGCCAGTGAGCCGCGCCTGGCGCAAGTCTTTCTGAATCTGCTCGTCAACGCCGCGCAAGCGTTTCCGACCGGCCGTCCTCTCGAATCGTGCGAGATACGGGTCGTCACGTCGCTCGATTCCAGTGGGCAGGTGATGATCGAAGTGCGCGACAACGGCCCCGGCATCTATCCGCAAATTCTTCCTCGCATTTTCGAACCGTTCTTCACGACCAAACCGGTGGGGGTCGGTACCGGGCTCGGCCTTTCGGTGTGCCGGAACATCGTGACGTCGCACGGCGGCTCGATCGCCGCCAAAAGTGAGCTCGGCCGCGGCAGCTCGTTCGTCGTTCTGCTGCCGGCCGCCAACGGTGTTCGGCTGGAGACCGCGGTCTCCGACGACAAGCCCGCTCGGAGGCCCCCGACCACCCGAGCGAGCGTTCTCGTCATCGACGACGATCATGTCCTCGGCAATGCCTTTCGGCTCACGCTTTCTCAAGAGTTCAAGGTGCGCATCGCCAAGAGCGGTGCGGAAGCTTTGAAGGTCTTGTCGGGCGGCGAAATCTTCGACGTCATCTTCTGCGATCTCATGATGCCCGATCTGACCGGAATGGACGTGTTCGCCGAGCTCTCCCGCGTTCGCCCGGAGATCGCCGACAAGGTCCTCTTCATGACCGGCGGCGTCTACACGCCCGAAATCCGTTCGTTCATCTCCCGCGTGCCGAATCGCTGCTTGCAGAAGCCTTTCGATCCCCTCGTCGTGGCGCGCGAGACCCTCGAAAACACCGCTAGCCAATAGCCTCCTGGCCAAAGCTCGGGGCCCGTTGCTACACTCGCCGCCATGGATCCGGCCACGGTCCGCAAGCGTTTCACCGACGTCGTCCCGCTCTTCATCGACGGCAAGAAGGTGCTCCCCTCGGAGGGCAAGACCCTCGATGTCACCAATCCCGCCGATGGTTCGCTGCTCGCCAGAGTCGGCGCAGCTGGCGGCCAAGACATCGACCGGGCGGTCCAAGCGGCGCGGCGCGCGCTCGGAGATCCTTCGTGGCGCAAGATGGCTTCGTCGGCGCGCGGGCGGCTGCTCTGGAAGATCGCCGAGCTCATCGAAAAAAATAGCGACGAGCTCGCCACCATCGAATCGCTCAACAATGGCAAGACGATCCGCGAGGCCCTGCGCGGCGATCTTCCCCCGTCGGCCGACATCTTTCGCTACTACGCCGGCTTCACCACCAAGATCCACGGTGAGACGATTCCGGTCGACGGAGACTATCTCTGCTACACGCTCCGCGAACCGGTGGGCGTCTGCGGCCAGATCGTCCCTTGGAATTACCCACTGCTCATGGCGTGCTGGAAGATCGCGCCGGCGCTCGCCTGCGGCAACACCGTGGTTCTCAAGCCGAGCGAATACACGCCGCTCACCGCGCTCGTGTTGGGCGAGCTCTGCAAGGAAGCCGGTGTGCCCGACGGCGTCGTCAACGTCGTTCCCGGTTATGGCGATCCCGCCGGCGAGGCCCTGGCTCGGCATCCCGATGTCGACAAGATCGCGTTCACCGGTAGCATTCGCACTGCGCGCCGGCTCCTCCATGCTTCGGCCGACACCAACCTGAAGAAGCTCTCGCTCGAATTGGGAGGCAAGTCGCCGCTCGTCGTCCTCGACGACGCCGACGTCGACGCCGCCGTTCGCGCCTGCTTTTGGGGCATTTTCGCCAACAAGGGGGAAGTCTGCTCCGCTTCGAGCCGGGTCATTGCCCATCGTAAAGTGAAAGACGAGTTCGTGAGCAAGCTCGCCGCCAAGGCCAAGGCGCTTCGCCTCGGCGATCCGCTCGACGCGTCGACCCAGATGGGGGCGCAAGTTTCGGCGCGCCAGCTGGAAACGATTTTGCGTTACATCGAGGCCGGCAAGAACGAAGGGGCGACGCTGGTCGCGGGCGGAGAGCGGGACACCGAAGGAACGAAGGGCAAGGGCTATTTCGTCAAGCCCACGGTTTTCGATGACGTGAAGCCCTCGATGACGATCGCCCAGGAAGAAATCTTCGGGCCCGTGTTGGCCGTGCTCACGGCAAGCGACGACGACGAAGCGGTGACCCTCGCAAATGGCACCACGTATGGCCTGGTGGGTGCGGTTTTCACCAGAGACGTGGGCCGAGCGCATCGGCTTGCGCGCGAAATCGCCGCCGGCACGGTGTGGGTGAACCTCTGGAGCGGTTTCGACAGCGCGGCGCCGTTCGGCGGGGTGAAGCAATCAGGCTGGGGCAGAGAAATGGGCGCGCAGGCGCTCGACCTCTACACGCAGACGAAGACGGTTTGGGTAGCGACGTGAAGTTCCTGCCACCTGAGGATGGCGCACCATGTCCGATTCCGAAGAGCTTCTGAAGGATCTCGAGCAGCGCGGCATCACACGAGCGAAAATCGGCGGCTTCGACGTCGATGGGATCCTGCGGGGCAAATACGTGTCTCTCGACAAGCTGAAGTCGGCCATCAAGAGCGGCTTCGGTTTCTGCGACGTCATCTTCGGCTGGGACATCAACGACGTTCTTTACGACAACGCGCAGGTCACCGGCTGGCATACCGGTTATCCCGACGCGCACGCCGTGCTCGATCTGTCGACGCTCCGGCCGATCCCCTGGGAGCCCGGCGCGGTCGCCATTCTCGCCGACTTTCGCGACGAGCACGGCGGGCCTCATCCTGCTTGCCCGCGCTCACTTTTGCGTACGGTGATCGCGCGGGCCGCGCAAAAGGGCTACTCGGCCAAATTTTCCGTCGAATACGAGTTCTTCTTCTTCCGTGAGACGCCCGGCTCGCTGCACGCGAAGGGCTTTACGAATCTCGAACCGCTCTCGCCCGGCATGTTCGGCTACTCGTGGGTTCGCGAGGGCCAGAATTCGTCGCTCATGCGCAGCATCTTCGACGGGATGCGAGCCTTCGACATCGAGGTGGAGGGGCTGCACACCGAGACAGGCCCTGGCGTCTACGAGGTCGCCATTCGTTACGACGAGTGTCTGCGGGCGGCCGACAAAGCGGCGCTCTTCAAACCGGCGATGAAGCAAATCGCCCACGAGCACGGCCTCATGGTCACGTTCATGGCCAAATGGAATGCGGCGCTCCCGGGCACGTCGGGGCACATTCATCAGAGCTTGTGGCGCGAGGGCCAGAATGTTTTTGCCGCTCCCGCGGAGCCCAACGGGCTCTCGAAGACCATGCGCCAGTACATCGCCGGCCAGGTCGAGCTGATGCCCGAGCTGACGGCGCTCTTCTCGCCGAACGTCAATACCTACAAGCGCTACGTGCCCGGTGTATGGGCGCCGCTCACCGCGAGCTGGGGCTTCGAGAATCGGACCTGCGCGTTACGCGTGATCGGCGCCGGCGATCCCAGCGCGACCCGCGTCGAATACCGCCAGACCGCCGCCGACATCAATCCGTACATCGCCATCGCAACCTGCCTGGCGGCCGGGCTCCACGGCATCGATCGCGAGCTCAGCCCGCCGCCGCCGGCCAGCGGCGACGCGAGCGCCCCGGGTGAAGTGCACAAACCTCTGCCCAGAACGCTCGCCGAAGCCACCAAGCTTCTCGCGTCGAGTGCGGTCGCGCGAGAGCTCCTCGGCGCACCTTTCGTCGACCATTACGTACGCACGCGCGAATGGGAAGTCCGCCAATACCAACTGGCGGTGACCGACTGGGAGCTCCGCCGCTACTTCGAAGCGGTCTAAGCCCGCCGGCGCTAAGCTTGGCGCATGTCGGCAGGGTTGCGGCTCATCCTCTACGATCGCACGTGCGTGAATCGAGCCGGTCTCGGCCTGACCCGCGCGTGGAGCGCGGGCAGCGTTCTTTACTCCGTGCTCCGCCGTTCGGACGGCGCTCACGGCGCGCAGAATTGGGAGGAAGGCCTCGAGTGGCTCTCGAGTTTCCGAGCGGATCAACCCATCGATGAAGTCCAGTATTGGGGCCACGGCAAGTGGGGCCGCTTGCTTCTCGCCGGCGCATCGCTCGATGCGGGGGCGCTCCTCGCGAGCCACCGTTATCACCGCGCGCTCCGCGATATCCGCGAGCGTTTGAGCGATCGAGCCCGCATCTGGTTTCGCACATGCGAAACATTCGGCGCCGCGCAGGGTCATGACTTCGCCCATCGCTGCACCGATTTCTTCGGCCGTCCCGCGGCAGGCCACACGTTCATCATCGGCTATTGGCAGAGCGGCCTCCACTTACTCGAGCCGGGCAACGCGCCCACGTGGGCACCGACCGAGGGCC
>DASWDH010000561.1:0-7058 GCA_036395495.1 Polyangiaceae bacterium | reverse complement strand
TCCTTACCGAATACGAAGAGCACCGGCTTCGTACGAATATCGAGCAGGGGCAGAGTCTTTTTCGCCTACGTGTGAGGTTCGAGCTCGCAACGATCGACGAAGCGCTGAACAATCTCAAGCTCCGCGCCAAGCCGCACGGAGAAATCATCACCTACCTTCCGACCGGCGAGGGCGCCGATGCCGACTCCATCGAGCTCGACATCCTCATGGCGTCGCAGGCGACCCTCGGCGTTTTGCGCTCGCTGCTGGGCAGCGAAAATACCAAGATCGACGAGGTGCCTCGTCGCGTTGGCGCCAAAGACGCGGTCATCATCGCCTCCGGTCCGGGCATCGTTCCGACACCGCTGCCCGAGCAGAGCCGCTTGCCGTCCGTCCGGCCGAGCGAGGCGCCGCCCAAGGCTGCGCCGATCGAACGCCGGTCCATCCTGCCCAGGCCCCCGGGTATGGGCACCGCCGAAGTATCGCTTCGCTCGGTGACGCAGACGGTACGCGTCGACATCCGCAAGCTCGATCTTCTGATGAACATCGTCGGCGAGCTGTCGATCGTGCGCAATGCCATCGGCCGGCTCACCGAGGGCATTCGCAAGACGCCCGAGCTGCGCGAGATGTCGATCGAGCTCTACCGGCTTCACCGCGGCTTCGAGCGCCACCTCGCCGATCTCCAGAGCGGCATTCTCGAAGTGCGGATGGTGCCTCTCGGGCAGCTCTTCGACAAGCTCGCGCGCGTCGTGCGTCAGATCAGTCGCGAAGCGGACAAGGACGTGAACCTCGTCATTACCGGGGCGGAAACCGAGGTCGACAAGCTGATCGTGGAAGAGCTCAGCGATCCGCTCATGCACATGATCCGAAACGCCGTCGACCACGCGATCGAAGCGAGGATCGACCGCGAAAAGGTGGGCAAACCCGCGATCGGCACGATCGCGTTGAACGCGTTCCAGAAAGCGAGCCACGTCGTCATCGAGGTCGAGGACGACGGCAAGGGCATCGACGAAACCAAGCTGCTGAAAGCAGCGGTGCGAAAGGGCCTGGTCGAGCAAGAAGAAGTAACCGAGCTCGCCCATCGAGATGTTCTCAATCTGATCTTCGTGCCCGGTCTCAGCACCAAGACCGACGTCGGCGAGCTCTCCGGCCGAGGCGTCGGCATGGACGTCGTCAAGACCAACATCAGCAAGCTCGGTGGGATCATCGACATCTACAGCGAGAACGGGATCGGCACGAAATTCACGGTGACCCTCCCCATCACGCTCGCGATCATCAGCGCGCTCATCGTTCACGTGGAAGGGCGGACCTTCGCGATACCGCTCTCCAGCGTGCAAGAAGCGATCTGGCTCGATCCGGGGGCGCTCCGCAAAGTGGAAGGGCAGGAGATGATGACGCTGCGCGGTTCGACTCTGCCGCTCTGCAGGATCAACGAACTCTTCGCGCTCTCCGGTCCACAAAAGCGAGCCCGGCCCTACGCGGTCGTCGTCGGAGTGGGCGCCCGCAGGCTCGGACTCGTCGTCGATCAGATCGTGGGGCAGCAAGACATCGTCATCAAGCCGCTCGGCCCGTCGCTCAAGCGGGTCAAGGGCTTCGCCGGCGCGACGGAGCTCGGCGATCAACGGGTCGCCCTCGTTCTCGATGCGCCTGCCCTCATCGAAGAGGCGTTCTTGCAGGGTGCCGAAGCCACCGTAGGAGTCGGCAACTATGGCTGACCTCATGGGGCCCGAGGGTCGCACCAATCTGCGTCGCGGGCTCAAGCTCCGCGGACCTCGTGTCGAGTACCTCGCCTTCCGCCTGGGGACCGATACCTATGCGGTACCCATCGGCGAAGTGCGTGAGATCCTGAAGATGCCACCGGTCACCGAAGTGCCCCGGGCTCCGACCGAGATCATGGGAGTCGTTTCCGTTCGTGGTTTGCTGGTGACCGTGGTCGATCTCAGGCAGCGCCTGCGGCTCGCGCCTGCCGAGCAGACCCGCAGGGGCCGCATTCTGCTCGTAACGGGCGCCGAGAACGAGATCATCGGGCTCTACGTCGACGAGGTGTTGCAAGTTTATCGGCTCGCAGAAACGGAAATCGAAATTGCCACCAACGTGCTGGGGGGAAGATTGGGCGATTATGTGGTGGGCATCGGGCGTCCCGAAGGAGCCCTCCTCACGCTGATCGATCTTCGACCCATCCTCGGCCGGCCGGACGCAGGGGACCGCGATGCAACTTAATGCCAAGCGTTCACGCCCGAGCGCGCAGAGGAGCCTGGTCGCATTCGTGGTGGGAACCGTCCGGTACGCCATCGACATCGCGCAGGTGCGCGAAATCGTCACCCCTCTGCCGCTGACACAGCTGCCGCACACGCCGGGGGGACTGGCGGGCGTCGCCGATCATCGCTCGGAAGTCGTGCCGATTATCGACTTGCGCGCTCGATTCAACTTGCCTTACCTGCCCCACGAGCACACGCGTAAGGCCAAATGGATTCTGGTCGAGGTGCTGAGCCGAACGGTGGGGCTGATCGTCGACGATGTCCTCGGAGTGTTGCGGGTGTCGAGCGCCGATTTCCGTCCTGCTCCCGATCTCGGCGGAGGGGAACAGGCGCGCGGAATCTCGAGCGTCACCACGCACGACGGTGAGCTCGTCTTCGTCTTGGACTTGAGTCGGTTCGAGAAACTCGCCGAATCATTCGATCACAAGAGTCTGCTTCCGGCGGCCGACGGGACCGGTCAGGAGGGGACGTGAGCGGCGCCCTGCGGGACGAAGTCGAAAAGGGTCTCGACTCCGCCGACCCCGAGGTGCGCAGGCGCGCGACTGCCTTGATTCCCGAGCTGCCTCCCGTTCAGGCGACCGCGTTCGTGATGAGAGCGCTCGGGGACGTCGATTGGCGCGTGCGAAAGGAAGCCGGACAGGTGGCCCTCCTTCTCGGCCCGACCGAGCCGCTGCTCGAGCAACTCGTGGCGGCGCTTTTTCCGGGCGACAACGTGGGTCTTCGGAACGCGGTCGTCGAGACGCTGGCGGGTTTCGGTGAGCGCGCCGTGTCGGCCGTCGTGAACGTGCTTGCGCGGCTCGATGCCGACGGCAGGAAGCTCGCCGCCGAAGTCCTCGGGCGCGCCCAGGACCCGAAGGCGATGCCGGCGCTCGAACGATTGATGCTCGATTCCGATCCCAACGTTCGCACGGCGGCTCTCGAGTCGATTGGTGATCTGGGATCGCTCGCCGTCGATGCCGCTTCGCGCGTGCTGCTCGAATCGCTCCACGCCCAAGACATGCACATGCGCCTCGCGTCCCTCGAGGGCCTGAATCGGCTGGGCGTCGTGGTGCCGTGGGAAAAGCTCCGTCCGCTGGTCGGTGATCGGATCCTGCGTCGCGCGGCGCTCGCCGCCGCTTCGCGCTCGGGCCGCATCGAGGCTGCCGACGTTCTCGTGCGTGCACTCGAGGACGAAAATCCAGCCATGTTCCGGCTTGCGCTGATCGGTCTGGCCGAACTGGTGCTCGGGGCGGAGACTTCTTCGTACGGCTGGAAGGAGGAAAACCTCCGCCTGGGTACGAGAGCGCGCGAACGGCTGCTCCTGTCGATGGCTCCGGAGGCCAAAGACACCGAGGCGCGGCGAGCCGCGCTGGTGGTCGCTGCGGTCGTGGGCGAGCCGGCCGCGATCGATCTCGCCATCGACGCGTTGATCGACGACGCGGCCGCTCGCGAGGCCGATGCGGCGTTGCGCATGTTCGGATCGTCGGCGCTTCCGCGTCTTCTCGCGCGCGTCGCGCACGGCGACGCGGCGCTGCGTGCGGCAGCCATCGGACGGCTCGTCGATCTGCCGGGCAAGGGCAGCGAGGAATCCGTCCGCTTGGCGCTACGTGCAGCCATTTCGGATCCATCGGCGGAGGTCGCGTCGGCAGCGCTCGCGGCTCTCGGTCAGCTCGGCGGGCCCGAAGACATCGCGGCGGTCTTCGCTCTCGTCGCCGAAAAGCGCCCCGGTTCGTTGCCGGCGGCGCAGAGTGCGCTGGCGGCGCTCGCCTGTCGCTTCCCCGAAGATGCACGCCTGACCGCCCTCGTCGCGCGGCGGGACCAGGCCTCCCACATCGCAACGTCGGTCATCATCGGCGCGTTGCATGGCGACGTGCTCGGCACCGTCGCCGACGACGTGAGCTTCTTGGCGGGTGCACTGTCGAGCCCCGATCCTGAAACGCGCCTCACCGCCGTCGACGCCGTGGCGGAAGTAGGTTCCGAACTGGGAATCGAGGCCATCCAATTCGCGCTCGCCGACGAAGAACGCGAGATTCAGCTGTCCGCCGTGCGCGCACTCGGCCGGTTGCGGACCGCCGACGGCAGGCCAGCAGGCGGGGATCGCCTGGTCGAGCTCCTCCGTGGGTCGAGCGATCCCGAGCTCACGGCGGCTGCTGCGCGCGCGCTCGGCGAAGCGGGCGACCCGCGCGCTCGCGTCTCGCTGCGTCCGCTCGCGTTGTCCAGCTCGCCGCTCGTGGCCGTAGCGGCCATCGAAACGCTCGGCAAACTCGAAGACCCGGAAAGCGTGGCAACGCTGCTCGAGGCGACCAGCCACCCGCATGCCGAAGTGGTCAAGGCGGTTCTCTTGGCGCTCGAGGGGGTCACCGATCCCCGGGCGCTGCAGCGGCTTGGCGAGGCCCTCTCCCACGAGGCATGGGACGTGCGCCGGCTCGCGGCGGATTGCCTCGGCCGTTACGGCGGCGAAGAGGCCTCCAAGCTCTTGCGGGCGAGGCTGCCCGGTGAGGCCGAGCCCCTCGTGCGTGAAGCCATCAGCCGTGCGCTCGGCGCGATCGAAGCCCCCTCGACGCTGCGTCGTCCGGCCACCATCGCACCCCCCAAGGCGGAACCATGACGTTGGGGGCGCGAGCCGACGACGTTCGCATGGCTCCCGCCGAGTTTCGCCTGCTACGGGATCTGGTGAATGGCTATTCGGGCATCTATTTCGGCGACGATGCGCTCCCCATGCTCGAACGTCGTCTCAAAGATCGGGTTTCGCTCCTCGGGTTGAAGACGTTCGGCGAGTACTACCAATTTCTCAAGTTCTCGAACAAAAGCTCCTCGGAGCTGGACGAAGCGATCGAGCTTCTGACCACCAACGAGACTTATTTTTTTCGTGAAGACTACCAGCTGCGCGCCTTTCGCGACGAAGTCTTGCCCCGCCTTGCCGCCGATTGCGCATCTCGACGCAGGCTGTCAGTGTGGAGCGCAGGCTGTTCGACTGGCGAAGAGGTCTATACTCTCGGTATTCTGATCGTGGAGTCAGGCTTGTTCAATGGCTGGGATGTCCGAATCTATGGTAGCGACATCTCGAAGCGTTGTGTGGCGACCGCGCGGCGCGGCATCTACGGCGCTTCGGCGTTCCGGGCGGTTGGGCTGGACGTCAAGCGCACCTACTTCGTCGACAAGGCCGATGGAGCCCACGTCGTCGACCGAGTTCGGCAAATCTGCCACTTTGGACACCTGAATTTGATGGATACCGATCGAGTACGGGTCGTCGGACGAGTCGATGCCGTTTTCTGCCGCAACGTTCTCATCTACTTCGATCCGAGGTCGCGCAAGAGAGTCATCGACATGTTTTACGAACGTCTCGTCCCGGGCGGTTTTCTTTTTCTCGGACATTCGGAGTCACTGCTCAACATCACGACCGCGTTCGAGCTGGTGCACCTGAGCGAGGATTTGGTCTATCGTAAGCCCCTCCTACCGGCGATGATTCGGGGAGGGGGTGCGCTGTGAGCAAGAGCGAGTCACGTCCGCTGCGCGTGCTCGTCGTCGACGATTCCGCCTACAATCGGCGCAACATCGGGGACATTCTCGCTTCCGCGCCGGACATCGAGCTGGTGGGCAAGGCTGGCGACGGAGAGGAGGCGCTGCGCCTGGCGACGACGGTGCGACCCGACGTCATCACGCTCGACCTCGAGATGCCGAGAATGGACGGCTTCACCTTTTTACGCATCCTCATGTCGCGCCAGCCCACCCCGGTCATCGTGGTGTCCAGTTACAGCCAAAAAGAAAACGTCTTCAAAGCGCTCGAGCTCGGCGCGGTCGACTTCGTCGCCAAGCCGGATCGGCAGGTTTCGCCCGACGCGCGCGAGCTCAAAGAGCAGATTCTCTCGAAAATGGAGATGATTCGGAACCTGCGCACGCCGGCTCCGAGAATCGGCCGGGGTGGTGCTGGCGTCTCGCGCGCCAGCTTCACCAACGAGGCGCAACTCCCGCATCCGTTTGCCGCGCCGCCGGCTCCGATTACCCCACGCAATGTCGTCGTGATCGGTTCGTCGACCGGAGGCCCGACCGCACTCATCGACATTTTCGCGAAAATGCCGGCTCGTTGCTACAGCGCGCTGCTCGTGGCCCAGCACATGCCCGACAAGTTCACACGCACGTTTGCCGAGCGCCTCGATCGCAAGGGGCCCATGCGGGTGAGCGAGGCGCAGGACATGGAAGTCATCTACGCCAATACGGGGGCCATCTGCCCCGGGCGCCAATGTATGGAGCTCGAAGCGATCCTCGGAACGGCCGACTTCCGCGTCCGAGTCAGCGCACCCGCCTCCTCGGACCGCTACGTCCCGAGTGCCAACCGGCTTTTCCGCAGCGCCGCACTGGCCCTCGGACCTCGAGCCATCGGGGTCATCCTCACCGGCATGGGGGACGATGGCGTGGAGGGGTCCCGCGCCATCCGCGCGGCCGGTGGCACCGTGATCGCCGAAAGCCAAGAGACCGCGGTCGTCTACGGAATGCCGGGGGCCGTCGTGCGGGCTGGCGTGGCCACCGACTCCATGCCCCTGCCCGAAATTGCCGAATATCTAGCCAGTCTCCATTGACCCTGGGCGGTCCCAAGGCCGCGCCGAGTCACAGGGCGTCCTGAGCCGAACCCCGGAAGTTTGACAGTCAGCCCGCAGGCGTGAGACCAAATGCGCCCATGGCGAAGAACTGGGCCCCTTTGTGCTTGGGGCTGGCGTTGGGCCTGGCGCCGAGCCGCAGGCTTCGCGCGGCGGCTGACGCGGGCACACCGAGTCCGCCGGGCAGTGCCCGGCCGGCGCACGCACCGCCAGCGCCCGCGCTGACCGGGGCCAGTGGCGGCAGCAC